>JAGWPQ010000269.1 GCA_028877045.1 Bacteroidota bacterium
ATGATATTTAAAACAGCCAGATCATTTTTCATTAAAGTATTGCGTGGGATTTCGAAACGTAATTCACTTACAACACTGTCCTTTGCGTTTACAGTTCCGTTCTGCAATACCAATGCTTTATCAACGGGAACAGAAACCTTTTTTGAAGGGAATGAATTTAATAATTCACCTCTTGAATTATCCATTTTATCAGGATCATCGCTTCCAACATAATTCTTCATCATGTCGTACAGATCGTAATAACGATCCTGCGGAATTGTTTTAGGATTGTACACGATGTAATCTCTTTTACGGCCTTCGATCTGATCATCGCTCCATATCACATCGATCAAATCGCTCTTGTTTACTTTATACCGCAATTGATTGATGTACCAATCGATGCCCAATAAACTGTAATTGATCACACGAACATCGGTACGTATCCCTTCCACTTCCTGGGCATACCACAAAGGATAGGTATCATTATCACCAAATGAAAACAGTATTGCATTTGGCGCACAACTTTCTAAATAATCTTTCGCCAGATCTCTTGCCAATTCTTTTTTACTTCTGTCGTGATCATCCCATTCCTGTTGTGCCATAACCATTGGTACTGCTAATAAACAAACAACTGTTGCAATTGCAGAAGCAGAAGTTTGTGATAATTTTTTTGAAAGCCATTCGGCAATTTTCATCACACCAAGTCCGATCCAAATAGCAAATGCATAGAAGCTGCCGACATAAGCATAATCACGTTCACGTGGCTGATTGCCCGCCTGATTCAAGTACAACACAATGGCAATACCTGTGAAGAAAAATAAAATTAAAGTAACTAAAGCGTCATCGCCTTTTTTCTTGAAATGATAAAATAAGCCTATCAATCCTAAAATAAACGGCAAGGCAAATAAACGGTTATGTGCTTTATTATTTTTCAAACTGTCGGGCATAGTTGATTGATTGCCGTAAATCAAACTATCAATAAAATCAATGCCGGTGATCCAGTTGCCGTCGCGTCCGTTACCCAGGAACACACCCTGAAGATCATTTTGTTTACCTATAAAATTCCATCCGAAATACCGGAAATACATCCAGTAAAACTGATAGCCCACAAAGAATTTAATATTATCCCATTGGGTAGGAGGATGGTCGTATTTTTCTCTGCCATCTTTATCTCTGTATTTATCAATTCCTAAAAATGCAGAATAATAATCGGCATGTGATTGATCGTTGCTTGCATCCCAAACACGCGGTAAAACCATTTTATCTTCGGGAGCATACACATAATGCCCGTCCTGACCGTTTTCGATATATTTATTTTTCCCTTTCTGATATTTGGTGGCGCCTGTTTTATAATCAACCGGATCCGAAGTATATTTTTGTCCGTACAGTAATGGAAAATCACCATACTGATCACGACCCAAATAACCAACCAAACTCATCGGGTTATCTACATTGTACATATCAACAGCAGGATCGGCATTACTGCGTATCATCGTTGTTAAATAAGTACTGTAACCAATTAAACTAAATGCAAAACACCAAAGGGCTAAACGTAAATAAGTCCATGATTTTTTTTGTGCAAAGCGTAATCCCAGCCAAATTAATATCGCCAATAAAACAAAGAAAGTAGTGAACCCGCTGAAGAATGGCAGTCCTGCGTTATTGACAAATATTCTGTCCAATGTGCCTGCAAATCCAATGCTGTATTGGATCACAACAATTTGCATGATACCCAGAACAACGCATCCGAGTAAAAAGAAAATATACATGCCGCCATTGTACTCTTTCTTTTCTTTATTCAAACGTTCAATAAAATATAATAGACCAACAGCAACGGCAGTTCCCACAAGCATTAAAGCGCCAAGTGTTCCGTCGGTCGAAAGTCCGCGGTCTTCATTTGCTTCTCCGCTGGCACCGATCATGGCTGCAAAGAATGCAAGCACACCTGCAGAAATGGTTAAGATCAAAAACCATTTTCGGATGATCTTATAATTGAAATGTTCTCTTCTTCTGAAATAATAAACCATCACAATAGCCGGAATATTTAATAAACATAACAAGTGCACACCTACTGATAAACCGATCAAAAAGAAAATAAAAATTAACCATTTATCGGCACCCGGTTTATTTGCTTCGGCCTCATTATCCCATTTTAAAATGGCCCAGAATACAATGGCACTAAAGAAAGAACTCATCGCATACACTTCACCTTCAACGGCGCTGTACCAGAACGAATCGCTGAAAGTATAAGCCAATGCACCCACAACACCTGCACCCATGATGCCCCAGGTTTGTGATAAGGTCATGGTATCATTGACACCAACTTTTGCAATTCTTCTTGCAAAGTGTGTGATGGTCCAGAATAAAAATAAAATGGTAAAACCACTTGCCAAAGCACTCATGATGTTCACGGCTTTTGCAGCGGTCATCGGGTCATTCCCAAATAAAATAATGAATATTCTTCCTAACAAAATAAATAATGGTGCTCCCGGAGGATGCGGGATTTGCACTTTAAAACAACTGCTTACAAATTCGCCGCAATCCCAAAAACTGCCACCGGCTTCAGCAGTTAAAATATAAACAGTACAGGCAATTAGAACTACTGCCCATCCGACAAGATTGTTAGTCTTTTTAAAATTCATGGTCTTGGTTTTTAAGAGTGGAGCAAACATACCTTAATAATGGCAAAAATTAAAATAGAGATGGATAAGAAATCGGTAGAGAGAAGAATTAATTATATCTACGTTTTATTTTTAACATTTTATAGGAGATAAAAATTATCTATTGTTCCTGGTCATTTAAAATCAAAAGCGATTTTTATGAAAACTGATCTTAAAATAAAAAACACTTGATGCTTTCCTGAAATAAAAAGTCATCAAGTGTTTTTCTTTTTTTTGCAATAATCTTATCTCAATCTCTCGGTAATATTCAGATGATGTTCTCTTGCCGTATCTTTTGCAATATCATACCCTGCATCGGCATGACGAATCACACCCATGCCCGGATCGTTTCTTAAAACTCTTGAAAGTCTTGCTGCTGCAGCATCTGTGCCATCGGCAACAATCACCATTCCCGCATGAATGCTGTAACCCATACCCACACC
>JAGWPQ010000270.1 GCA_028877045.1 Bacteroidota bacterium
ATGGCTTTTTTCAATCAATCAGAAAAACAAAAATTAAATATTGTTGCTGTTATTTCGCAAAGCGAGGTAATGGCTCCAGGTGGCATTTCGTTATTGGAAAGTATCCGCAAAAAATCCAAGACACAGATACCGTTTTTTTTGGTGTGCAACAACCTCAACGACAATATTTCTAAGATTGCTTTAAAAGCAGGTATTGCAGAAATATTTGTAATGCCGTTAAGTATTGTAAAACTGCAAACAAGAATTAATTTTTTGATCGAATACTGGGGCGAAATAAACAATAAACGAAAAAGCGCTTCCTTCAAGCCATACAAAACACCTTTAATTAAACGCATGTTCGATTTGTTCTTTGCGGGACTGGCTTTGCTTTGTTTATCACCATTGTTTTTAATTGTGTATGTGCTGATAAAATTGGAGTCGAAAGGGCCCGCATTTTATTATTCATTGCGCGTTGGAACAGGTTACCGGGTGTTTAAATTTTATAAATTCCGTTCGATGTTTGCTGATGCCGACAAACGTTTAAAAGATTTGAAACATCTTAATCAATATGCCGAAGCGAAACAAGATAATTTGCCCGGATCTGAAGTACATGACGAAGGAATTTTTTTATGCGATGATTGTAAAAGAGCCGGTACCAAATGCAAGTTCCCGATCTATGCCGATAATATTCAGTGGTGCGAAAAAGAATTTAATTATTCTAAAAGGAACAAAGGTTCGGCATTCATTAAATTAAAAGATGACCCACGCATAACCAAAGTGGGAAGCTTTATCCGCAATACCAGCATCGACGAACTACCGCAATTATGGAATGTGATCATTGGCGATATGAGTATAGTTGGCAACCGACCGTTGCCATTGTATGAAGCCGAAAAAATAACTACTGATAAATATGCATTGCGTTTTATGGCACCCGCCGGTATTACCGGTTTGTGGCAGGTTGAAAAACGCGGTAAAGGTGAAATGAGTGAAGATGAAAGATTAATGCTGGATAATGTGTATGCTAAAAATCACAGTTTCATTAACGATATAAAATTGATTTTAAAAACAATTCCTGCACTGTTTCAAAAAGAAAATGTTTGATTTTCTGTTCTAGAATAAAATTTAGTAAAAACAGCTTTGTAATTGCATGATTACCTATGCGTAGTATTGCCCCGGATAAGTGGACTAAAATAGATAAATAAATTTAATTATATTATAATAAAACACTTTGTGTGAAAATTATTAAAAAATGATTAGAATTTCTGTAAAAATCGCATTTGCGAAATTTTCATTAACTTTCAAATAATAACCCCCAGAAAAACACACCAATGCTAAACAAAGCCAGACTTTCTAATTTTTTTTTAGAAAACCTGATCACCAGCTTTCCCGGAATTCTTTATCGATTTTCAGTTAGTGAAAAAACAATGCTCTATTTATCTGAAGGATGCAGGGACATTACGGGATATAATTCCGAAGAATTGATCGGTAATCCAGTACTTGATTTTTACGACTTAGTTCATCCTGAAGATAAAGCAAAACGGATAAACAATCAAGGCGTATTGTTTGGTGCAAACGATTTTTGTAATAACGAATACCGGATAATTAATAAATGGGGAGGAATAAGATGGGTACAGGAAATCTCATGTCTGGAAAAAAAAGAAAAGGAAAATGAAATTATTGAAGGGTATATTATTGATATAACAGAGAAAAGAGCTCACGAAGAAGTTATAGAGTTATTACAGGCATACCAGAGCTCTGTGAATGAAGGCTCGATAGTTTCAATTACTGATCTGAAAGGCAAAATTATTTATGCAAATGATAAATTTTGTGAAGTTTCGAAATACAGTAAGAGAGAATTAATTGGGAGTACACATCGCATTATAAACAGCGGCTACCACGATAAGTATTTCTTTTCGGGTATGTGGCAAACTATAACTTCGGGGAAACCGTGGCGCGGCGAAATAAAAAACAAATCGAAAGACGGAAATTATTATTGGGTAGATACAGTTATTACACCTGTATTTAACAGTCAGCAACAAATTCACCAATATCTTTCTGTACGAAATATAATCACTAAACAAAAAGAACAGGAAGAAGAATTGCGCATCAGCGAAGAAAAATTCAGAGATATTGTTCAAAATACTTCGGATTTAATTCAAAGTGTTGCCCATGACGGGAAGCTTCTTTTTGTTAACGATACATGGCTTTCTAAATTAGGTTATACGAAAGAATATGTGTTGGGAAAAAGTATTTTCATGTTCATCCATCCCCAAAACAAAAAAAACTGTGAGCTCATTTTAAAAGGACTGAAGAATCAAGAAACTTTTCAAACAACAGAAATTTCATTTATAACTAAGGACGGGAAAGAATTAATATGCGAAGGCAATATCAGTGCATCATATAAAAA
>JAGWPQ010000271.1 GCA_028877045.1 Bacteroidota bacterium
AGTAAATCCTAATGCTTCAAGCATATTGAAACTCCAATCGCTGTATTGTGTTTCAGTAAATCCAAGACGTTGCAAACATGCATCACCTAAAGAATATCGATTAAAAATAAAACCAATTTCAAATGCGGCTTTTGCAGCATCATTTAATTTTTGAATTTCTTCGGCAGTAAATCCTTTTTCGGATAATGTTTTATTATTGATGAAAGGAGCATTTTCAAAACTTGCAGCACCTACTGCATATTTTTCAATTGCATTAATTTCTGTTTCGCTGTATCCCAAATTTTTCAATGCACTCGGAACAGCCTGATTAATGATCTTGAAATAACCACCGCCACTTAATTTTTTAAACTTCACCAAAGCAAAGTCGGGTTCTACGCCGGTAGTATCGCAATCCATTACTAAACCAATTGTTCCTGTTGGGGCAATAACAGTTGTTTGTGCATTACGATAACCATATTTTTCCCCCAGCTTCACTGCATTATCCCAGGCTTTTGTTGCAGCTTTCAATAAATAATCAGGACAATGTTGCGCTTTAATTCCCTGTGGTTTTATTTCAATTCCAACATAAGCATCCTCTGCATCATAAGCAGCAGCACGGTGATTACGCATTACACGCAACATGTCTTCTTTATTTTCTTCATACTTAGAAAATGATCCTAAGAATGAACTCATTTCTGCCGATGTTTTGTAAGTAGTACCGGTCATGATCGCTGTTACCGCACCGGCAATACCGCGTGCCTGTTCGCTATCATAAGGGATACCGCTTAACATTAATACAGTTCCCAAATTTGCAAAACCTAAACCAAGTGTTCTGTAATCATAACTTAACTGAGCAACTTCTTTTGAAGGGAATTGTGCCATCAACACAGATATTTCCAAAACAACGGTCCACAAGCGGCTGATATATTCTATTCCTTCAACATCTAAAAGATTAGTGCTTTCATCAAAAAATTTACGAAGATTAATTGAGGCTAAATTACATGCAGTGTTGTCCAGGAACATGTATTCGCTGCATGGATTAGAAGCATTGATGCGGCCTCCTTTGGGACAAGTATGCCATTCGTTAATGGTTGTATCGTATTGGGTACCGGGATCAGCACAACGCCATGCAGCATAAGAAATTTGTTTCCATACTTCGCGTGCAGGAACTTTTTTCATTACCCTGCCATCGGTTCTTGCTATCAGTTCCCAATCTTCATCTTTTTCTAATTTAGAAAAAAATGAATTGGGGATACGAACAGAGTTATTTGAATTTTGACCCGATACAGTTAAATAAGCCTCACCTTCGTAATGCGAATCATATCCTGCATCGATCAATGCACCCACCTTCTTTTCTTCTTCCACTTTCCAATTAATGAATTCCATTATTTCAGGATGATCCAAATCCAAACAAACCATTTTAGCGGCACGGCGGGTAGTACCACCGCTTTTAATGGCACCTGCTGCACGATCACCAATTTTTAAGAAACTCATTAATCCGCTGGACGTACCGCCACCGCTTAGTTTTTCACTTGCACCGCGAATTTGAGAAAAGTTAGTTCCAACACCTGAACCATATTTAAAGATCCTTGCTTCACGAACCCAGAGATCCATGATACCACCATCATTCACCAGATCATCGGTAACGCTTAAAATAAAACAGGCATGAGGCTGCGGACGTTCGTAAGCATTTTGAGATTTTTTCAAAACACTATCAACCGGATCCACATAATAATGTCCCTGAGGCTTTCCTGTTATACCATAGCTTTCGTGTAAGCCTGTATTGAACCATTGCGGTGAATTAGGAACGCATGACTGATTTAAGATACTGTACACTAATTCATCATAAAATATTTCTGCATCTTTTGCAGAAGCAAAATAATTATAACGCTCACCCCACACCCTCCAGCAATTAGCCATGCGATGTGCTACTTGTTTTACAGAAGTTTCTCTTCCCAAACTTCCATCAGCTTGCGGAACACCGGCTTTACGAAAATATTTTTGTGCAAGAATATCTGTTGCGATCTGGCTCCATTGTTTTGGAACCTCAACATTATTCATTTCAAATACAACTTCACCGTTTGGATTTTTGATAACGCTGGTACGATAATCGAAATCGAATAGATCAAAAGGGCTTACACCTTCTTTTGTAAAGCGGCGGTTGAATTGCAGACCTTTGTTAGTTTTTGTATTAGCCATGTGGCGTTAGGTTTATATCAGGTTTATAATGGTTAGTATTTTTTTGACCCGTTTAAATTTTTAAGCGGTTGACGAAAATATCTTTTGCTATCTAAAATTCAAGGTTGTAAATATCAACAAGCTGTGGAAAATATATGTGGATTTCCTGCTACTTCAAACTACCATTGCTTTTGCTGAAATGTCCACATGTGTAGAAAAGATTTTTCAAAAATTAATGTTGAAAAATCAACAAATTTGATTATAATGATAAATACCGGAAAAAGAAAAATCATAGCTAAAAAAATTATTCTGTGTTTAAACTAAATTCATACAGGCAGCGGAATAGAAAACTGTTTTATCTTTATTAAATCAATTAAAAAAATAAACAGGCAAACGAAATATTTTTTTTAATTTTTGTGATTCTAAATTCAGACACCATTGCATGAAACATAAACTGTATAATCATTTAGTTGAAAATAAAAAAACAGGCAAAAGATCTTTCAGCGTTTTGATCGATCCCGATAAGGTTGATATCGCCGGCATTGAGCAATTGGTTGGATTATCGGTTGATGCCAAAGTTGATTATTTTTTTATTGGCGGAAGTTTGATCATTTCCAATCACCTCGATGATTGTATCAGGCAAATAAAAACTTCCTGCAATATTCCTGTGATTTTATTTCCGGGTTCTCCATCGCAGGTAAGCCGGTATGCCGATGCATTATTATATCTCTCATTGATCTCGGGCCGCAATCCCGAATTATTGATTGGTCAGCATGTATTAAGTGCAACACAGGTAAAGAACAGCGGGCTCGAAATTATGTCAACCGGTTACATGGTCATTGATGGTGGTGCACCAACAGCCGTTACTTATATTTCTAATGCAACACCCATTCCTGCCGATAAAAATGATATTGCCATGTGTACTGCCATGGCCGGCGAAATGCTGGGTATGAAATTAATTTATATGGATGCAGGCAGTGGCGCAAAAAGACCTATCACCGAAACAATGATCGAACACGTTGCACAAAATATTGAAGTGCCTTTAATTGTTGGCGGCGGAATAACCAATCCCGAAAAAGCTTATCTCAACTGCAAAGCAGGCGCCGATATCATTGTTGTGGGAAATGCAATTGAAAAAGATGCATCGATCATAAAAGAAATAAGTGATGCAGTGCATAGCAGCCGGGTAATTGTTTAATTTAACGTGAGTTCGGGATACGAAGCGAAGGATAGCACACAGATAACACTGATGAAACGGATAATCACAGATGTTATATTTTTTGGAATAAAAACATCGCAGGCAAGAGATTAACACCGAAATGCCGCAAAGTGGCATTAAATCTGTTAACATCCGTTTCATCAGTGTCATCTGTGTTCCATTTCTCATGCATTGTTATCCCGAATTCACGTTATTTTAATCCGTTGACAGAATCAATCTCCCGATCTCCCCAATCGTGTTATATGCTTACTAAGCGCTGGCCGATGGGCTGTAAGGGTCTAATACAGCTATAGCTTTACCGTCTTTTCAGTATAAGACATTCCTGTTTCTTCTTTGCTTTCTTTTGAAATAACCCGTATATAACCCGTATATAACCAAGGTATGACCCGTATATAACCAAGCATAAATAAGAGTCGAGTTATATTCTGCTTATATACGCTTTATTATTACATGACAGGATGGTTACATTACAATCTGAAAGCTATCAATCATAACGAAATAACCTATCGGTCATGGTAAGTGAAGCAAGAAATAATGGCTTTTACAGGCAGTATTGCCGGCTTGGCCTGATATAGAGAAAGAATCCCGAATAAAATAATTATCAGTACAAAAGGTTACTGTAGAGCTAAAAATCATACAATCTATTAACTCCCTCAAGAGGTTAATCTAATGTTGCAGCATCTACTCTTGTCGGGGTATCTTTCCCGCTGATGATCGTTTTTGAACTGATGGCAATGGCTTTGATGATCTCGGCCATGTTATTCATATCTAAAGTCCCGATTTCATCCGTTACTTTATGATAGTTCAATTCATTATCCATTTTAGAGGTTGAAATAGTATGTGCCGGCACACCTACTCTTGCCAGCGATGCATTATCGGAACGATAAAATAGATGTTGATCGGTATAAGGATCGGCATAAAACTGAAAAGAAGAACCTTCTAAATTTTGTTGTAAAATTTTCCCCATATCTGTTTTATCGAAACCGGTAATGTATGCAGAACCCCTGCCCCACTTGCTTTCGGTGCCTATCATTTCAATATTGAACATGGCTTTTACCTGCCCGGGATCAAATTGTTTTGCAAAATATTGGGAACCATATTCACCAATTTCTTCGGCAGTAAAAGCAACAAATATTAATGTTCTTTCATTATTGTTCAATGCTTTAAAATATCTTGCAAGGGTGATCACGGCTGTTGTTCCTGCTGCATCATCATTGGCTCCGTTATAGATGGAATCTTTATTATCATGGGGATAACCTTCTCTTGGAGAGCCAACCCCGAGATGGTCGTAATGACCGGAGAAAATAACATACTCATTTTTCAAACTCTTTCCGGGAATAACACCAACAATATTTGATAAAGTTGATTCAGTAATTTCATGTTTTGCATTGATGGAATAAGTGGCAGGATTGATATTTGATAAAACAAAAACAACAGAAACATCTGATTTAAAGATCGATCTTTTAAAATAAATTAATCTCGAGAAATTCTTTGCAAAGGAAGTATCAACCACAACAAGATAATTTTTTTGAGCCTCTGTATATTTCATTGCTTCCATAATAAGATTCGATCCTGCTTTAATAAAAACCTTTTCAAACCCCGATGTTTCATTAATGCTGAGATCGGTTTTACTTGTAACCACAATTACAGATTTCGGGTCGAAAGATTGTTGATTGATCGTTGCGTTCACACTGATAAATTTTGGTTTTATCATTGTAAAATTTTGCAAATACGAATCACTGTTATTTAATTTTTGCAAGCCGATGTTTGAAAACTCATTTTCAATAAATGCTTCAGCCTTTTCTATGCCTGGTGTAAATACACGCCTGCCCTGCATTGCATCGGATGATAATATTGTTTCAATGCGTTCGACTTCTTTGGCATTGATGATGGTATTGATATCCTGTGCAAATAAAAAAAGGGTCATTGAGGTCAATAACCCTGTAGTAATAAGTTTTTTCATTAATTATTTTTGATTGATTTTATAAGCTCATCATTTCTTTAAACTTAACGGTTTGCCTGCGGCTTACTTCTATTTTTTCGCCGCCTTTCAGATCAACCAATAAACCGCCATTAAAGTAGGGTTCTATTTTTTCTATCCAGCGAAGATTGATAATATGTTTTCTGTTGGCACGGAAAAACATTCTGTCATCCAATCTTTCCTCCAGCGCATTCAGCGATTTTAGAATAAGTGGTTTATGTGTGCTGAAATAAACTTTTGCATAATTGCCCACGCTTTCAAATAATCTTATTTCGCCCAATTTTACAAACCAGCAGCGTTCACCATCTTTTACAAATACCTGATCGTTTTCGGTTAATGGGCCACGATTCAATACACCGCCCATTCCTATTTTTTCTTTATACAATTCGTCCTGCAATTTTGTGATGGCATCAGCCAAACGCTTTGGCTCTATGGGTTTTAGCAAATAGTCCAAAGCATTTACTTCAAAAGCTTTGATGGCATATTCATCGTAAGCGGTAGTAAAAATTACCTTAGGCGCTTTTTCCAATTCGGCCAACAGATCAAATCCTGTTTTCCCGGGCATTTGGATATCGAGAAAGATTAATTCGGGATTAAACTGTTCTATTTTTTCCAATCCTTCATCAACATTTGCAGCTTCTTCGATCACTTCAATATCGGGATGATTTTGTAATAATTTTTTCAATTCATTTCTTGCCAAACGTTCGTCATCAATAATTATAGATTTAATTGCAGCCATAGAAAAATATTTCGGTTTTGTAAAAATTATAATTTATTTACGGGCAGTTTAATTTTTGCCTGAACTAAAATACCATTCACATCTGTTAATTCAAAATTTGCTTCTTTCCCAAATAAAAGATTCAATCTGTTTTGTGTGCTGGTTAAGCCAAAACCTTCGGCAAAAACCGTGTCGTTTAACTTCCCTGTATTTTGGACGATCAATTCGTGATGATCGTCTTTAAAATCAGAAATTATTCTTACAACACCTCCATGGACTTGTTTGCTGATGCCATGTTTAATGGCATTCTCAACTAATGTTTGCAGCATCATTGGCGGAACAGGCTGATCCAGGGTATCTTCATCAATATCGTATTCAATCTTTAACCTGTCCTCAAAACGAATTAGCTCCAAAGCCAGATAGTCTTTCACAATATTTAGTTCACTCTCCAACGATGTCATTTCTAATTTCTCTACCTGCATGCTGCTCCGCAAAATATTACTCAATTCGGTAATGGCTGTTCTGGCACGTTCAGGATTCTCGTCAACCAATGCACGGATACTGTTGAGTGCATTAAAAATAAAATGCGGATTGATATGCGCCTTGATGGTTTTAAGTTCTAATTCTTTTACCAAACTTTCCAATCTGATCTTATCTAATTGTTGATGGCGGCTTTTTTGAATATAATGATAGATGAAATAAATAAGATTCCATATCAAAAGAAATAATGAAGCTATAAAACTTTGCCTGATCACTATGTTTAAAAAAGATAATTTTCTTACTTCTTCGGGATTCCATTCAAAAACAGTTTGAACTGCAACAATACCCATTGAATAGATCATTGCAAAAACAAAGCTCATGATAATAATGGATGCAATTTGTTTTTGCAGGCTTAAATTCAATAACCCGAAACCTTTAATAAACAAACGCATGCTGTGCGTTACTATGATACCGATACAGGCATCGGTAATCAATATTTGAAAAAAATGAGGAAGTGGTTTGGTGCGGATAGCAAAATAAAAAAAGGTCCATACCAGCATATAGGCACCCCATCCGCCCAATTGACTTAACCAATAAGATGAAATTTTTTTCGTCATGTTGTTCAAATGTAAATCATACTAAGATGTTGGACAGCCGTATTTTTGATTAATGGTAAATACATCGGCTGTTTGGTATAAAAACCTAAAATACAGGCGAACTTAATTTTTTTTCGGTTGTTTGCCGTTTTTAATCCAATCATATCAAAAACCTTACTTTTACATTTAATAAAATTTAGTGCTATGGAGATCATTCCCGGACCACTTTTAAAAAGTATTAATTCCCCCAGCGATCTTAAAAAAATAAATCGTGCACAATTGTATCAGGTATGTGATGAGTTACGTCAATATATCATTGATGTAGTGAGTGTGCATGGCGGGCATTTTGCTGCAAGTCTTGGTGTGGTTGAATTATCGGTGGCATTGCATTATATCTACAACACACCTTATGATCAATTGGTTTGGGATGTTGGCCATCAGGCTTATGGTCATAAAATACTTACCGGGCGCCGGGACAGTTTTGTTACCAACCGAAAATATAAAGGATTAAGCGGCTTCCCGAAAAGAAGCGAAAGCGAATATGATACTTTTGGCGTTGGGCATTCATCTACTTCCATTTCTGCTGCATTAGGAATGGCGATGGCTGCAAAATATAAAGGCGAAAACAGAAAAAGCATTGCAGTGATTGGTGATGGAAGTATGACAGCAGGTATGGCTTTCGAAGCATTGAATCATGCCGGTGTTGCCGATAGTGATGTGTTGATTATTTTGAATGATAACTGCATGAGCATTGACCAAAACGTTGGTGCATTAAAGGAATATTTAACCGATATTTCTACATCGCATACATATAATAAAGTACGTGATGAAATCTGGAATGTGCTGGGCAAATTACCTGCGGGAAAAAATTTCAGCCGTGAGATGGCAAGCAAGATGGAATTGAGTTTGAAAGGAATGATCAGCAAGAGCAGTAACTTATTCGAATCATTAAAGATCAGATATTTTGGCCCGATAGATGGTCATAATATCACCAAGCTTGTCGATACTTTACAAGACCTAAAAAATATTCCCGGACCAAAATTATTGCACATCGTTACTGTAAAAGGAAAGGGTTATGCATTGGCCGAAAAAGATCAAACCAAATGGCATGCACCCGGATTGTTTGATAAAGTAACCGGCGAAATTTATAAGAAAAAATTTGATTTGCCCCAGCCGCCAAAATATCAGGATGTATTCGGGCATACTGTTTTGGAATTGGCCGAGCAGAATGAAAAAATAATGGGTGTAACACCTGCCATGCCCAGTGGTTCTTCATTAAAAATCATGATGGATAAAATGCCGCATCGTGCTTTTGATGTGGGCATTTGCGAGCAACATGCCGTAACATTAAGTGCAGGATTGGCAACACAGGGATTAAAAGTCTTCTGCAATATTTATTCATCATTCATGCAGCGTGCTTTCGATCAGGTAGTGCATGATGTGGCCATTCAAAAATTACCTATTGTATTTTGTTTAGACCGTGCAGGTGTTGTTGGCGATGATGGCCCAACGCATCATGGTTGTTACGATATTGCTTATTTCCGTTGCATTCCAAACATGATCATCAGTGCACCGATGAATGAAAAGGAATTAAGAAATTTGATGTACACCGCGCAACTTCCATCCATTAAAAATCCTTTTGTAATCCGTTATCCGCGTGGCGAAGGTGTGATGCCGGAATGGAAAACAAATTTCGAAGAAATAGAAATTGGCAAAGGAAGAAAAATAAAAGATGGCGATGATGTGGCAATACTTTCTTTCGGTCATCCGGGAAATTTTGCAACTACAGCTATTCGTGAATTAAGGACCGAGGGCATTAATCCTGCACATTACGATCTGCGTTTTGTAAAACCAATCGATGAAGATCTGTTGCACGAAGTTTTTAACAAGTACAATAAAATTGTTACGGTAGAAGATGGAACTGTTGTTGGCGGATTTGGTTCGTCTGTTTTAGAATTCATGGCAAACAATAATTACCACGCCGAAGTAAAAATATTGGGTATCCCTGACCGAATTGTAGAACATGGTACATTAAAAGAATTACACCGCGAGTGCGAATATGATGCACAGGGAATTGCAGATGCAGTAAGGGTTTTAATGAAAGAAAAAGTAACCGTTAATTCTATTGTTTGAGGATAAAATAAAAACATCAAAATAAAAAAACGCATAGAAGTTTCTAAGCGTTTTTTTATTTCTAAACTATTTTTTTAATTCAATTCAGGATCAATAATAGTTTCTTCTGTGGCCCTTTCAACTTCCGAACCTGCATTCAATAGATCTGCTTCGCGGTTTTCGTTCCACTCAATAATAAAATTATTTCTTCCTTCACCAATTAATAATTTCATGAATTTTTGTTGCACCAATTCCAACAGCGACAAAAATAAAAACAGGGCGTGTATCCTTCCTTCGCAAACATCAAATACTTTTTCGAACGAAACATGTTTTTCTCTCTGCACAAAACCTGTCATATAATCACGGCTGCCTTCCATCGTATAATTATATCGAACAACTGTATGCACCGGTTTATTTTGACGGGCCTGCACACGCAGCATCACTTTTTCAAAAGCCTTCATCAGCTTGAACATGGTGATGGTTTGTATCTCGGTGCCTTCACCGGCTTCTTCGCCAATTTCTGCAATTTCTTTCTGAAGGTTGCCTCGTTTTACCATCAGCATACGCACTGCTTCCATTTCGGCCATTTGTGCAGCAGCTTCTTTGAATCTTTTGTATTCGAGGATCTTTTCAATCAATTCCTGTCGCGGATCAATTTCATTTCCCTGTGCATCCAGTTCTTTGCGTGGCAATAATAATCTGGCTTTGATGCGCATTAAGGTTGACACAAACAAAATAAACTCGCTGCTTAATTCGATATTTAATTTTTCCTGCGTATGAATATAATCGAGAAAATCTTTGATGATCTTGGTGATGGGAATATTATAAATATCCAGTTCGTCTCTTTCTATAAAAAAAAGCAAAAGATCGAAAGGGCCCTCGAACGAATCGACTTTAATTTGATAATTGGGTGTGTTCACGCTGCAAATTCTTTAACTGCAAATAAACTGAATTGAAAGTACAAACAAATTCTTGGCGGCATATAATTATCCACCAATAATAAAATTTAGGATTTACGTCAGCATTTTTGACCTGCCGAATAAAGTTACCGAACGTACAAGTGTGCGACGCAACCGAAGCCGATCAAGGATTTGCAGCCGGTAACATAAAAATCCTTACGATAATTATTTTTTTAATGCGTCGCGTATTTCCATTAACAGTTTATCAGTTGATGAAGGTTCTGCCGGCGCTGCAGGAGCTGCATCTTTTTTCTTTTTGGATGCATTGATCGCTTTGATGATCATAAACAACACAAAAGCAACGATCAGAAAATTAATTGTTGCTGCAATAAAATTGCCGTATTTGACCGTGCCGAAAACGGTGAGCTCGGAAAGTTGTGTAAGGTTTGCCGCTTTTAATGCAGGCTTTAAAATTAAAGGCGTAATTACATCTTCGATCAGCGAACTTACAATTTTGCCAAATGCAGCACCGATAACCACACCAATGGCCAGATCGATAACATTGCCTTTCATGGCAAATTCTTTGAATTCTTTCAGCATGCTCATATAAAAAATTTTAGTTGAAATGAAATTACAAAATAATATTAAAAACCCGGTTTTACTGAATGGATGTTCCCTTGCTTCTTTTTAAAATTATTTTTACTAAAAGAGAAACTTAACGGGCGGGGATTTTATTTTGATTAAAAATGATTGACATTTGCGCAAACTTTTAAACGTGGGAAATAAATTAATCAACTGGATTTTATTTGTTGCACTTTGTTTTATTTGGGGCAGTTCTTTCATTTTAATGAAATGGGGAATGTATGAAAGTAACCAGCAACCTGTTTTGTCGCCATACAATGTGGCTGCATTGCGAATGCTTTCATCAGGTGTGATCATGTTGCCATTTTTATTTCATGCATTAAAACAAATTCCTAAAAAAATTCTTTGGTATGTTTTATTAAGCGGATGGCTGGGCAGTTTTATTCCTGCATTTTTATTTTGCATTGCCGAAACAAAAGTTGACGGCGCTTTGGCCGGCAGTTTAAATTCTTTAACACCACTGTTTGTAATTATAACAGGCATTTTATTTTTTAAAATAAGAAGCTCGCAACAACAGGTGATTGGCGTATTAGTTGGATTGATGGGTTGTGTAATATTAGCGTATGCCAACTATTCGAAACCCTTTGGCTACATAGCTTACAGCGGTTTCATCATCATTGCTACTTTTTTATACGGCATCAACGTAAACATGGTTCATAAAAAATTAGTATCGGTAACATCCATTCATATTGCCACAGTTGCGTTTACAGGATTAATTCCACCGGCATTGATCGTTTTATTTTTTACAGGATATTTTCATTTGCCGCTTACCGAGCATAAATATATTTTGAGCACTTTATCAAGTTGCGTATTGGGCATCATGGGCACAGCAGTAGCATCTGTATTATTTTATGTTTTTGTAAAAAGAGCCGGAGGTTTATTGGCATCGCTGGTAACCTATGGTGTTCCTTTCATCGCCATACTTTGGGGAATTTATTATGGTGAGATCATTACTTACATGCATATCATTGCATTGCTGGTAATTTTAGCAGGCGTGTATATTGCTTACATGCAAAAAAAATCCTGATCTCGTTTTTAAGATCAGGATTGAATATTTTTTAATAAGAAAATTATACGCTCATCATTTCTTTTTCCTTTGCTGCAAGATGTTTATCGACCAATGCAATAAACTTATCAGTTAATTCCTGAATATTTTTTTCTGTGTCTTTTGCAACATCTTCGCTCAACCCGTCCTTTTGTAATTTTTTAATTTCTTCAATACCATCTCTTCTTAAATTCCGGATAGCAACTTTCGAATGTTCGCCTTCGGCACTTGCTTTCTTAAATAATTCTTTTCTTCTTTCTTCGGTCAATGGCGGAAGAAATAAACGAATTTGAACACCATCATTTTGAGGAGTAATGCCGATGTTGGCTTGCAAAATTGATTTTTCAATTGCTGCCAGCATATTTTTTTCCCATGGCTGAATGCTGATGGTTCTTGCATCTAAGATGGAAATATTTGCAACCTGATTGATAAGTGTTGGTGCACCATAATAATCAACATGAATGCCATCCAGCATCGAAGGATTTGCTTTTCCTGCACGTATCTTGGTTAATTCTGCTTCCAGATGACCAATTGCTTTTTTCATGGAGCTTTCAACATCATCGAGTATCAATTCTAAATCTTCTGACATAATTAAATTCATTTAAAGTATTGCAAAACTAATAAATGATTGTAAGATTTCTGAAAATACCGCTGCCGGTAAAAAAGACAAACAGATTTTAAATTAATTAGTTCTGAAAATTATTTTATCAAACAACTCACTAAAAACTCATATTTGCAGAAACTTGATTTTTAAATTACAGGCAGCATTACGAAATTTTTACCCTTAACTTCGCTGCCTCAAAACAAAAAATATATGGCAGATACAGCTCAACTTAAGCAAATTGCTTCTCAGATCAGACGGGATATTGTTCGCATGGTACATGCCGTGCAAAGTGGCCATCCGGGCGGTTCTTTGGGTTGCACCGATTTTTTAACTGCACTCTATTTTAAAATTTTACAACGCAATCCATCTTTTAATATGGATGGAATTGGTGAAGATATTTTCTTTCTTTCCAATGGACATATTTCTCCTTTATTTTATTCAACCCTGGCAAGGGCCGGTTATTTTGATGTAAAAGAATTGGCCACTTTCCGCAAATTAAATTCACGTTTACAGGGCCATCCAACAACTCATGAACATTTGCCGGGTATCAGAGTGGCAAGCGGTTCTCTGGGACAGGGATTAAGTGTTGCCATTGGTGCGGCATTGAGTAAAAAATTAAACGGCGACGATCATTTGGTATTTGCATTATGCGGCGATGGCGAATTGGATGAAGGCCAAAACTGGGAAGCTATTATGTTTGCGGCGCATCATAAAGTTGATAATTTAATTGCAACAGTTGATTTCAACGGCCAGCAAATCGATGGCAGCACCAATAATGTAATGAACTTAAATAGTTTGAAAGCAAAGTTCGAAGCATTTAACTGGACAGTTATTGAAATGGATGGTAACGATATGGATGATACTGTTGCCGGTTTGGATAAAGCAAAATCGTTGACAGGCAATGGCAAACCCATTTGCATTTTAATGAAAACAAGTATGGGCAAAGGTGTTGATTTTATGGAAGGAAGTCACGCATGGCACGGCATTGCTCCTAACGACGATCAGTTGGCAAAAGCATTGGCACAATTACCGGAAACATTGGGCGATTATTAAACTTAGATTAATTAGATTTTTAGATAAACTATGATTATGAAAAGAGAAGTTGTAATGACTTCTCTTTTTTATTTTATGTAGCCGGCTGTAGAATTACTATTTAGCTTTTGTGTAGCCTGTACTGAGCTTGACGAAGTATCGCACTCTTGTAGGCTTTATTCTCTATTCAACAATTTTACCGCAAGGATAAAGAAAAACAGAGTTAGCGCAGAGAACTCGGCGAAACTCTTTCAACTCTTGTTCTCTGCGGTGAAAAATTACGATTTCAACGAAAACTGCTGCAGGCTTGCTTTTCGTGATGGTATCCATGCGGCCAATAATGCAATGAACGAAACGGTGATGATGACCAGGATAAAATCGGTAGCCACCATTTTTACGGGATAATAATCTATGATAAATGTGCCGCCTGCTAATTTTATTAATTTGAATTTTATTTGAATGATGCAAATAATGGTTGCCAAAATTATTCCTGCTGCGCCACCAACACCTGCCAACACAAAACCTTCACTTAAAAATATTTTTTGAATTAAACTGTTATCGGCGCCCATCGCTTTTAATACCGCAATATCTTTTTGTTTTTCCAGAACCAGCATGGTCAATGCACCGATCATATTAAATGCGGAAACAATCAATATCAAAGAAAGTATACCATAGATCACCCATTTTTCTACCTGCATCACGGTAAATAAACTTTGGTTTTGTTCGAAACGTGTTTGTACTAAAAACTTATTTCCCAATAAATTTTGCAATTCATTTTTTACATCATTCGATTTATCGGCCGCAACTTTTATTTCCACGGACGAATATTCATCGTCCTTCATATCAAGCATGTATTTTAAAAACGCAAGGTTGCTGAAAATATATTTATTATCGAAATCCTGTTGCACTGAAAATGTTCCCGAAGGTTTTACATCATACGAATTCATCGCATCCAGCGAATTAAAATTGCTTGCTTTCCGGTTGGGTAAATATAAAACCACGGGATATAAAGAATGCTCAACATCAATGCCCGTAGCGTTTTCGATACCGGCACCAATTACAATATCGGGATTATCGGCAGTGCCTACATCGTATTTGCCTGCAACAATGTGATGCGTAATGTTATTGGTAGCAGTAAAATTTTCATCAACACCTTTTACAAAAACAATGGATTGATTATCGCCGTTTACCAGCACTGCTTTTTCTTCGGCCACCAAACTTATTTGTGCAACACCATTTGTTTTTTTGATCCGATCGA
>JAGWPQ010000272.1 GCA_028877045.1 Bacteroidota bacterium
GAGCAAGGAAGAAGTTGAAAAGATGAAAGCCGAAGCAAAAGCGCATGAAGCCGAAGATAAATTGGCGAAAGAAAAGATCGAAAAATTAAATCAGGCTGACAGTTTGATTTTCCAGACAGAAAAACAATTGAAAGAATTTGGTGATAAAGTTCCTGCTGATAAAAAAGCACCGATAGAAGCCGCATTGACCAAATTAAAAGAAGCGCACAAAGCTCAGGACATCGCAGCAATTGATACGGCTATGGCTGAAATGAATACTGCATGGACTGCTGCAAGCGAAGAGATCTAGAAAGCACAGGCAGAAGGTGCAAATGCACAACAGCAACCGCATACAGATGGTGCTCCGCATCAGGATGGTGGCGCAAAAAATGATACTGTAGAAGATGCGCAGTTTGAAGAAGTGAAGTAATCAGTTTATTGATTTATAAGTTTATTGGTAAGCCCTTGCAGTAATGCGGGGGCTTATTTTTTTGCAGTATCACATAATTGCATTTTTCAATCATTAACATTTTCATTTATCTCATTTAAAAAAAATGATGTACATTTGCACCATCATTTAAGGTATCCGATACACTTCAAAGGTTTGATGTTAGTTTGCCCGCTGTGTTAATTAAGTAATTATTCTTTGTTCGATTCTTGCCCGAAAAATTTTATTAGAGAACAAAAAAAGGAGACAATTATGAACAGTAATGTAAAGCCTTCTATTGTGAAAATAGAAGCAGATGAGTTGAAACAATTAGTAACCGAGGTAAAAGAAACAGTGGCTACAAATGTTGATGTAAATAATCAAACACAAAATTTTGGTGTTGCTGATCTTTGGAAAATTCAAAGACAAATGAAACCTGCCTTACGTTTGAAATTAACAAACAGGTGGGGAATGTAATTCATACTTTCTCGGTTATTAAGAAAAAAAGTATCTCCCGGTTGGTGAGGTACTTTTTATTTTATATCCATGCGATTTATAAAATAAGAAACTTACAATCAGTTAACTTTACATTTCTACAAACCCGAACTATCGTCCCGAATTTATTCGGGAAGGAAAGTCCGGACAGCATAGAGCAACCTACCGGCGAATAACCGGTCTCGTTTCAAACGAGAAGATAGTGCCACAGAAAATAACTTCATGCTTCGGCATGACACAGGTGAAAATGTGAGGTAAGAGCTCACAGCTGTTGCTGGTAACAATAACAGCGGGTAAACCTTGGGTGCTGTAATGCCACGTATAGAGCCGTTTTAAGAGCTGCTCGTTCAAGGCTCAGGGTAGGCAGCAACAGGTAAACAGTAATGTTTATCGCAGATAAATGATAGTTTAGAAACAGAATCCGGCTTATGAGGTTTGTAGTTTTTTTATATCAAACTAAAAATAGTTTTATATAACATTGTATGTTGACGAAAGTATTTCGGGCTGATTACCCGAATTATTTTTTTTAAGGGATTTCAATATTTTTTTGCTTCTTGCACGGAATGCGGCAGTCTCGGTATCCCATCTTTCTTCGATAATTAATTTTAATTCATTTTTTATTTCGGGATAGAGTTTTGAAAGATTGAACAGGATGGTTAACGAAAAAGTTTTGATGGCAACCGGCGTTGAAGGCTCTTCAATAAAATTAAAACATGCATTCATTACCTCGCCATGAAATGTTTTTGGTATTTCAATCTCTTCTAAAATTCGTACGGTATTTCTGATCACTGCCTGATGAACATCTTTTCTCGCCAACTGTGATACCAGTGTTTTAATGTAAGGTTCGATCATTTCGGGCTTTTGCCTGGCAGCCCAGCTTACACTCCATGCAGCCCTTTGTGCAACGCGATATTCTTTATCGAGAAAGCATTGCATTAATTCTTTAAAATTCTTTTTCGAAGAACAAGCGTATGACGCGATCTTTAAAGCATTTGTTCGGGAATGCTCTCTTATTATTTCATTGCGAATGATCATGACGGAAAGAATTGCTGCATAAAGTTATGGCGTACAAGTGAGCGATCCTTTCACTGAAAGGATCAGGGGCAAGGAACGATGTCATGAAATCCTACTGCTTGTCTAAAAATTATTTTTGCTTATTTTTTCGACAGAAGTTTTTTCATCTTTTTAATTTCTTCTACGTCAACGCTTGTCTGATTCAGATCATCTTTCATTTTTGGATTGATGAATTGCATTTTTGATGCGACGATCTTTTTTGCAGAAGAATGAAATTCTGTAGCGCCTGTAAATTGTTTTATTTCGGCAATATTATTACTTCTGATACCACCGCCGGCAACAATGGTGATCCGGTTATTTGCTTTTTGAATTAATTGTTTGATGGTTCTTTTTCCACCCAATGCATTGGGAACTTGGCCGCTTGTTAAAATGCGATTGCAACCACAATCAATAATATCTTCCATTGCTTTCAACGGATCTTTACAGCGGTCGAAAGCCCTGTGGAAAGTGAATTCCATGGGATAAGCCAATTGAACTAATTCGGAAACTCTTGGGACATCAATGCTTCCGTCAACTTTTAATATACCGCAAACAATCCCATCAAAATTCAATTTTTTGCAGATCAAAATATCTTTTTTAATTACTTCGAACTCTTCGTTGCTGTAAAGAAAATCGCCGGCACGCGGGCAAAGCATAACGAAGATGGGAACAGAAATTTTGTTCCTTGCTGTTTTTAAAATACCATAGGATGGGGTAGTGCCTCCATTGGCATAATTTTCACATAACTCAATTCTGTCGGCGCCGCCGGCTGCAGCTGCGAGTGCAGATTGGATATTAAATACTGCGAGTTCTAAAATGTTTTTCATGTTTATTTTTTAAAGATGAATTATTTTTTTTCTTAGTCAGATATGTAGTTTAAATTTTATAAACAAGTTTTCAGCTTTGTAATGTTACAAAAATTTATTCTTATAAAAGA
>JAGWPQ010000273.1 GCA_028877045.1 Bacteroidota bacterium
AATCTGCTTTTGGCAAGAAAATTATTTTCCAGATTCGAATTAAAAGGTATGGGCGTATCTAAGCTTGCACAACGCAACACAGGTGCATCAAGCATTTCGAAACAATGTTCACTTATCCATGCACTGATCTCTCCGCCAATGCCGCCCATCAAAGTATCTTCATGCAGTAATAAAACTTTTCCTGTTTTTGCAACTGCATTTCTGATCGCGTCATAATCCAATGGCAGCAATGTTCGCAGATCAATAATTTCGATCGAAATATCTGCATGTTCTTTTGCATAATCCAATGCCCAATGCACAGCAGCACCGTAAGTAATGATGCTGATATCATCGCCTTCATTCACAATATTTGCTTTGCCAATTTCAACTTCATAATATTCTTCCGGAACATTACCGCTCACACTTCGATACAAAGCTTTGTGTTCGAAATATAAAACAGGATTGGGATCGTTGATAGCCGCGATCAACAAACCTTTTGCATCATAAGGCGTGGAAGGATATACCACTTTTAATCCCGGCACATGTGTAAACCATGCTTCATTACTTTGCGAATGAAATGGTCCGGCAGCAACGCCGGCACCTGTTGGCATACGAATAACTACATCGGCATTTTGATTCCAGCGATAATTTATTTTGGCTAAATTATTTACGATCTGGTTAAATCCAACAGTTACAAAATCTGCAAACTGCATTTCCATCACTGATTTAAATCCTTCCAAACTCAATCCCAGCGCAGTTCCCACAATGGCACTTTCACAAAGTGGTGTATTGCGCACTCTGTCTTTTCCAAATTCTTCCACCAAACCTTCGGTTATTTTAAATGCACCGCCATACTCTGCAATATCCTGTCCCATCAAAATTAAATTGTGATGTTCGAGCATGGATTGATGCAATGCTTGTTTGATTCCATCGATAAAACGCAAGTCGTGAGTCGTGAGTTGCGAGTCAGTAACCTCACGATTAACGATAATCGGTTTCGCATAAACATCATTCAATTCTTCAGCAGTATCAGCAATAATTTCATTTGCCTGATACGCAATTTCCAATTCCGATTCGATGTGTTGTTTAAATTCGTTTCTGATATCCGCGATCTGCATTTCAGTCAACACTTGTACAGCTGTGAGATATTGTTCGAAATTTTTTATCGGATCTTTTTTGCCCCACTCTTCAAACAACTCTTTCGGAACATATTTGGTACCGCTTGCTTCTTCGTGGCCACGCATCCTGAAAGTCATGCATTCTATCAAATAAGGTTTTTGTTCGCGAATACAATATTCACGAACACCTTTGATGGTATCGTAAACCGTCATCACATTGTTACCATCAATGCGAACAGATTCCATTCCGTAGCCAATTGCTTTATCAATTAAACTTTTGCAACGGTATTGTTCATTCACGGGTGTACTTAATCCGTAACCATTATTTTCGATGATGAAGATCACCGGCAAATCCCACACTGCCGCTACATTCAGCGCTTCATGAAAATCGCCTTCACTTGTTCCGCCATCGCCGGTATAAGCAACAGAAACTTTATTTTCTCTTCTTAATTTATAAGCCAAAGCAACACCGTCGGCAATGGCTAATTGCGGACCGAGATGAGAGATCATTCCGCAGATATGATGTTCCTTAGTACCAAAATGAAAACTTCTTTCTCTGCCTTTTGAATAACCTTCTTTATTGCCCTGCCATTGCATGAATAATTTATGTAATGGCATTTTTCGTGAAGTAAATACACCAAGATTGCGGTGCATGGGCATGATCCACTCATCGTCCTGCAAAGCAAGCGTACTACCTACTGAAATAGCTTCCTGCCCGATACCGCTAAACCATTTGCTTATTTTTCCCTGACGAAGTAATACCAACATTTTTTCTTCGATCATCCGCGGAAGCAACAGATTCTTGTAGATATTAATTAATTCTTCGTTCGATAAAGTTGTACGGTTAAATTCCATAATTAATAATGAATGTACAAGATAAAGCTATTCACATTTTAATTAAAAACGAATTATGCACGCATTAAAAAACCATTCCTTTTGGGGAATGGTTTTTTAATTATTGGCAAATGAATTAATTTCTTTTTGCAAACCTGCTTAATAATTTCAGTATCTCAATGTACAACCAAACGATGGTTACCATTAAACCAAAAGCACCATACCATTCCATGAATTTAGGCGCACCTGCTTCTGCTCCTTTTTCGATCATATCAAAATCCATGATCAAATTCAATGCAGCAATAGCAACCACAAATAAGCTGATACCAATAGCAAGGGTGCTGTTGTTTCCTACGCTGATGAAATCAATCTGAACACCAAATAAGCGTAGCAACATGGTCAATCCGTAAAAAATAGCGATGCCTAATGTTGCAGAAAAAATAATGCTTTTAAATTTTTCGGTCGCCCGGATCACACGAAAATTATACAACAGGAACATTGCGATAGCAACGCCAAAAGTTAAACCAACGGCCTGCATTACCAAACCGGGATAACTTTTTTGGAACATATCATTCATAACAGCAGAAAGACCGCCAATAAATAATCCTTCGAGCAAACCGTAAGCAGGAGCAATATATGGAGCCCATGTAGGTTTGAAAATGATGGCAAATGCCGCGATCATTCCGCCAAAAATACCTACCATCATTAAGGTTTGCATTTGCCCGGGATTACCTGTTTGGTACAAATTCCACGTATAAGTTGCAGCGCCCATCAACATCAGCAACATGAATCCGAATTTATTCATGGTCCCGCGAACACTCATCGTTCCCTGGATAGCTGCATTACGTGTTGCAGCCGAATTAAAAATTTTTTCTGTTAATGTTGGATTACCAGATTCAAATAATGCCATAAAATTTATTTTTTATAATGGTAAAAATAAAAAAGTTCTCATAAATGAAACCGTTAAATTTATTGCATTGGTTTCAGATGCGGATAATGATCCACAGTTTCAAAAACATAATGCGGGTTTCTTTTTAACAAAGTAATAAATTTTGCCAGCGAGTCGGCATAATTTTTATCACGAAACATGCGGTCGTGCGACAGGATAACAATATGGTTATTCGTTCTTGTATCATGTTTAATAAAAGCGCTGTCAACCATTGCGATCATCTGTTCGGGTGTTTGCACAGGATGCGCATTGCGGTGTTTGAATTGCCATTCAACATCCCATCCAATGGCATTATACCCTGCACTATCCAATAAAATGCAAACAGGTTTTACCAGCTCGGATGCTTTGATTTCATTTTGACCTATCCATGCCCTGTTACCGGGCAAACGAACAATTTTAAAAGGAATATTTAAACTTGCCTGCGATCTAAAAAAATCTTCAACCGCCATTTCGGGATGATGGTAAAAAAATTGATATTTATTGTTGGCATGAGTAAAGCTATGATTGCAAAGCAGGGTTTGCGGATACGCATTACGAATCATGCTTACTATCTGCCTTAATCTTTTTGTTTGGGCATGAGCTCCCACCATAAAAAAACTTGCCTTAACGCCCAATTGTTTGCAAAGCTCAAATACAGCGGCAGTGCCGTTTTGCGGGCCATCATCAAAAGTTAAATAAATATATTGCTTACTACTGTCGTAATTGATTTTTTTCCAGAGAAATTGATTAGTGTCCTCCTGTGCTTTTATAACTATTTGATGGGGATTGCTTTTTGCCGAATTACAAGCTAGGATTGAATTGCAAAAAATGCTTACACAAAATATTGCGGTTACAGAACTTACTTTACGAATCATATTATTCATTCAACATTTTTTACAAAAAAGAAGCCGCAAGTTATACGA
>JAGWPQ010000274.1 GCA_028877045.1 Bacteroidota bacterium
GTGCAACACATCAGATATTAGAAGATATTGGATTGATGAAAATGTTGCCGGGTATGGCTGTGATCGTGCCTTGCGATTTTAATCAAACCAAAACAGCAACAAAAGCCATAGCATCGTATGAAGGCCCTGTGTATCTGCGTTTCGGCCGGCCCAAATGGCCAAACTTTACAAAAGAAGACGGCAGCGATTTCGTAATTGGTAAAGCACAACAATTAAGTGAAGGAACCGATGTTTCTATTTTTGCCTGCGGCCACATGGTTTGGAAAGCAGTTGAAGCAGGAAGGATTTTAGAAGAAAAAGGATTGAGTGTTGAATTAATAAATATTCATACTATTAAACCTTTGGATGTTGATGCGATTGTAAAATCAATCAGCAAAACAAAATGCGCTGTTACTGTTGAAGAACATAATATCATTGGCGGATTAGGCGATAGTATTGCACAGGTTGCGGCAAAACATTTTCCAATACCGATCGAATATATTGGCACCAACGATGTGTTTGGCGAAAGCGGAACACCTACACAATTATTAACCAAGTACGGATTAGATACACCGTTTATTGTTGATGCCGCTGAGAAAGTAATGAAGCGGAAATAATTTTTTACAAATTATCGTATTCATAGATTGGATCGATGTGCGAACGCGCAGGCAGATCGAAAATGGTTCTGATGATACCATCTTCCAGTGCATATACCCATCCGTGCAAATCAGGGCTGGCGTTGGTTTTCCAGGCTCTTTGAACGACTGATGTTTTAGCTAAATTCATCACTTGTTCTTTTACGCTTATTTCAATCAGCCTGTTTAATTTTTGTTCCTCATCTTTAATATTATCGATCTCATCGCGGTAAAGCCGATGCACATTTTTAATATTCCACAACCATTTATCAATTAATCCTAAACTTTGATTGGTGAGTGCTGCTTTAACGCCACCACAACCGTAATGCCCGCAAACAATAATATGTTTTACATGCAAAACTTCAACAGCATATTGAAGTACGCTTAATAAATTCAGATCGGTATGCACCACTAAATTGGCAACATTGCGATGCACAAAAATTTCGCCGGGTTGTGTGTCGGTGATTTTATCGGCAGGTACGCGGCTGTCGCTGCAACCGATCCACAATACTTCGGGTGATTGGATTTCAACCAAACGTTTAAAATATTGTGGATCGGTTGCAACTTGTTTTGCAGCCCATTCTTTATTATCGAATAAAAGTTTTTCAAATGGTTTCATCCTGATATTTTTTTTGATCTAACAAAAATAACCGAAACTCGGATGGAATTATTTTTATGAAAATAGTTTTACGGAATTCATAAAAATAAAAAAGCTGTAAATTAATTTACAGCTGAAAGTTTATTTAAGAATTAAGTGATTAAATATTTAATCCACCGCAAACACTAATCACTTGTCCGGTAATATAACTGCTCATATCACTCGCTAAAAATAAAGTTGTGTTGGCCACTTCTTCGGCTTTACCAAAACGGCCCAATGGAATTTTTTTCAAAAACTCTTCTGATGCAGCACCTTCCTTTAAATAATGCGTCATATCGGTTTCAATGAATCCCGGCGCAATGGCGTTGCAACGAATATTGCGACTTCCCAATTCATGTGCAACAGATTTTGAAAAACCGATGATACCTGCCTTACTTGCTGCATAGCTGCTCTGGCCTGCGTTTCCGCGGATACCAATGATGGAACTCATGTTAATGATGCTACCGGATTTTGCTTTCATCATCGGACGAATAACTTGTTTCGTCATGTTGAAAACACTTTTCAAATTAATATCCATTACTTCATCCCATTGTTCGGCGTTCATGCGTAACAATAAATTATCTTTCGATATTCCTGCATTGTTTACACAAACATCGATCTTTCCAAATTCTTTCAACACTTCATTCACAAAAATTTCGCATTGCGCAAAATCGCCGGCATTGCTTTTATATGCTTTTGCTTTAACA
Source organism: Bacteroidota bacterium (assembly GCA_028877045.1). Taxonomy (GTDB): domain Bacteria; phylum Bacteroidota; class Bacteroidia; order Chitinophagales; family Chitinophagaceae; genus CAIQDX01. The sequence goes on from JAGWPQ010000274.1 coordinate 1,959, forward strand.
CCTAATGCACTTAATTGTGTTTCTAATGCAGCCGCTTTCTCGGCACTACTGTCGCTTACATAAGTGAATGCAATATCAGAACCTTGTTCTGCTAATTTTAAAGCAATGGCAGCGCCAATTCCACGTGCAGCGCCGGTTATGATCGATACTTTTCCTTCAAGTAATTTCATAAAAAAATTTTTACAGGATTCAAATATATTAACTCAATTCAGTTTAGCACGAATAAATATTATTTTCAGTAAAGAAATAAAATCTGAAATCGTTTTTGAATTAAAGTAAGAAAAGATAATCGACGAATATTTTATACCAATAAAAATAATTCATCCACATATTTTCTGTCGTTACTTAAACGTGGAACCTTGTGTTGCCCGCCCAGCTTGCCTTTGCGACGTAACCATTCAGTAAAGATCCCTTTTTTTAGTGCATGAATGATGGGCATTCTCAAGGCAATGTCCTTATGCCTTTTTGCTTCGTAGTCGCTGTTTAAATTTTTTAATGCGCAATCTAATTCGTAAGCGAACTGATTAATATTTTCGGGCTCTTTATCAAATTCAATCAGCCATTCGTGTGCACCATTGCTCTGATCGCTAAAATAAACAGGAGCAGCAGTATAATCGTTTACAATTGAATTTGTTTTTTCGCTTGCGATGGAAATGGCTTTATCGCTGTTATCAACAATCACTTCTTCACCAAACGCATTGATATAATGTTTTAATCTTCCGCTGACTTTTATTTTGAATGGATTGAGCGAAACAAATTGAATGGTATCGCCAACCAAATAACGCCACAAACCACCATTGGTTGAAATTACCAACGCATAATTTTTATTTAATTCAACTTTATTCAATCCAATTGTTTGCGGATCTTTTTTTCCGTATTCTTCAACCGGCATGAACTCGTAAAAGATGCCATGATTTAAAAATAACAACATGCCATCTTCGTTAGGATTATCCTGTGCCGAAAAAAATCCTTCACTTGCATTGTATAAGTCTAAATAAAAAATATCTTTTCCTATCAGCTTTTTAAATTGTTCGCGATAAGGTGTGAACGAAACGCCGCCATGCAAATACAATTCTAAATTCGGCCAAACTTCAATTAAATTTTTTTTGCCTGTGATCTCTAAAATTCTTTTTATTAAAACGAGTGTCCATGTTGGTACGCCCGAAATGGATGTTACATTTTCATGAATGGTTGAAAGAGCCAATTGTTCTATTTTATTTTCCCATTCATCCATCAATGCTATGGATAATTCGGGGGTGCGGATCCATCCTGCCCAGAGAGGTGTATTTTGTAAAAGCACAGCACTCAGATCGCCGTAATGCGTTTCTTCGTTGATAGTGCTTATTTGATGACTGCCGCCAATCACCAAACCTTTGCCTGTAAGTAAATCGCTTTCCGAATTAAAATTATAATACATGCTCAGCACATCTTTTGCTGCCTGATAATGGCAATCCTGCAAACTTTCTTCGGTGATGGGAATGAATTTACTTTTATCGTTTGTGGTACCACTGCTTTTTGCAAACCATGTAACCGGTGTATTCCATAATAAGTTTTGTTCACCATTCATTAACCTTTCGATATAAGGTTTTATATCATCGTACTCATTAATAGGGATTGCTTTTTTAAATTCA
>JAGWPQ010000275.1 GCA_028877045.1 Bacteroidota bacterium
CATCACTCACATTAACAACTACAGCTTTATAACCCAAATGTTTTAAAGGAGTGTACATCAGATCGAAATGGATTCCTTCCACCAACAGATCTGTTGTAACGATTGTTTGTTTGCCGAAATGATCGATCACTGCGGCATCATCGCCAACGCCAACAACTGTTGATACATTTTGGATCTCAAAATTTTTGGTAAGATGATCGATCAAACCAAATTCACCAAGCGTTGATATTTCAGTACGAGAATTATTTTCCATTTACGATATACGAATTAAGATTTACGATTTTGTTTACGACGTAAATATTTTAAACCTTTCCACCATTTACTATTCTCACCAATTCATCATGCACTTTTCCATTGCTGGCAATAATTCCGGGTTGATATGGATTATAATAATTTCCAATGAGATCAGTAACTTTTCCGCCTGCTTCTTCCACCATTAAAAATCCTGCGGCACTATCCCATGCCTGCAATTTATGTTCATAGAAAGCATCAAACCTTCCGGCTGCAACCCAGCACAGATCAATGGCGGCGCTGCCTAAGCGACGAACAGGAACCCCTTTTCTTATCAATTTATCAAACACATCCAACGGACCGTTTGGCGCATCTAAATAAGTATATGGAAAACCGGTAACCATGCAGCTTTTGATCACTTCTGTTTTATTACTTACATGGATTGGTTTGTTATTCAGTGTAGCGCCTTTTCCTCTTTCTGCTAAAAAAAATTCGTTGAGAAAAGGATTAAATACTGCACCCAAGATCATCTTGCCATCTTTTTCAAGTCCGATGCTTACACAACAAATCGGAATGCCGTTGGCATAATTTACAGTGCCGTCAATCGGATCGATGATCCATTTATAATTACTGTCCTGAATGATTTCTCCGGCTTCTTCGCTTAAAATATAATGTTCGGGAAACTGTTCTTTAATTACTTTGAAAATAGCTTCCTCACTTTTGTGATCGACTTCGGTAACCAAATTATTGATACCTTCTTTGTTGGAGATTACGAAAGATTTATCGAAATAATCTTTCATGATGGCGCCACCTGTTTCGGCAGCCTTGATTAATGTTTGTTTTAGCATGGCGCAAAGATAACCGCTGCGCCATGCCTGCCAAAGAAGAAATTTTCTTATTGATTAATCAACGTCATCACTGCTTCCTGATAACGCAACCCTGCTGCTGCGCCTTTTGGAGCAATGGCATCAATTTCTTTCAGGTCATCTGCCGATAAATGCACATTCAATGCGCCTACATTTTCTTCTAAATATTTTATATGCTTCGTGCCGGGGATCGGGAAAATAAAATCGCCCTGTGCCATCACCCAGGCCAATGCCAGTTGTGAGGTTGTGCAATTTTTCTTTTGCGCCAACTGTTCTATTTTTAAAACAAGATCCAGATTCTTTTGAAAATTCTCTCCCTGAAAACGTGGTGCAAATCGGCGCCAGTCATCAGCTGCAAAGTCTTCAAACTTTTTTATTTGCCCGGTCAAAAATCCACGGCCCAGCGGACTGTACGCCACAAATGCAATTCCCAATTCTTTGCATGTTTGTAAAATTTCATCTTCGGGGTCTCTTGTCCAAAGCGAATATTCTGTTTGCAATGCGCTGATGGGATGAACCGCATGTGCTTTTCGTAATGTTGCTGCCGATACTTCGCTTAAACCAATACCTTTTACTTTTCCCTGTTCAACTAATTTAGCCATAGCACCAACTGTTTCTTCAATTGGTGTTGCAGGGTCCTGGCGATGCAAATAATAAAGGTCTATCACATCAACGTCCAAACGCTTCAAACTCGCTTCACAGGCCGATTGTACGTATTCGGGTTTGCCGCTAACGCCACGCACCTGCGGGTTTGCAGGATCTCTTAAGATACCGAATTTTGTGGCCAATGTTATTTTTTCTCTTCGTCCCTTCAATGCTTTACCCACTAATTCTTCGTTCAAAAAAGGACCGTACATATCGGCGGTGTCCCAAAACGTAACGCCAATTTGAATGGCGTGATGCAACACATTTATACTTTCGTGATCATTGCGGTGACCATAAAATTCGCTCATGCCCATGCAACCCAGTCCCAAAGCAGAAGCAGTTAATCCCTGCGATCCTAAATTTTTCTTTTGCATATTTCAAATGTTTCTATAAAAATAGAACAATTTATTTTTTGTACTTAGCTTTTGTAAGGTTGTTCAGCTGCTGTTGCGTCGCACACTTGTACTGAAGTAATTTTATTGAGCAGGATTATTGAAATAATCCTATTCTTTTCTTTATAAATGCATTACTTCTTTTGGCATGAGAGATACCCAAAATAAAAATTGTTTCCTGATAAACCAGATAGTAAATTTTATACGGGAATTTTATTACCATGCATCTTCTTACGGGTTCTTTTACGAAAGAATGCGTAAAGGGGTTTAGTTGAATATTGTTAAGTGAAAGCAGGAATTGATCGTAAAATTTTTTGCCTAATCCGGATGATTGATTCTCATAATACAATATGGCTTCTTCTGCATCAAGAAATACAATTGGCTTAATTATAATTTTAAAGGCCATATTTTTCTGCAAAATATTTTTTGAATGCATCAACACTCATTCCTTCTTCAGGCTTTTCTTCATGAAGTTTAAGGCGTTCTTCTGCAAAAAGAATTTCATCTTTTGAAACAGGTATTAATTCATCTTCCACACTGCTCCACAATTCTTCTGCAAGTGCCAGTTTTTCTTTGGCCGGTAAAGCGAGTAATTCAGATTTATTGTATCCCATAAAAACCGTTTATTCAAATATACGAAGATGATTTTTTGTACGATTGCAAATGTTTCGACAAAAATTTGTTTCATAAAGTTCAGCACGTTGAAGTGTGCGACGCAACAGGCGATGCCATGAAAAACTTTTGCTCGCTTCATAAAAAAATTAAAATAATTTCCCCTGCTCCCCCGGCCTTCTAAACCTTGAGCAGTCTAATTCCCAACGTTCGGCATTCAAGCCATAGAGTTTGTTGTACTTTTTAAATTGTTGCCGCACCAATTCGGCAATCGGTCCTTCGCCACGCATACGGATACCAAAGCGGCTGTCGTTTACTTTGCCATCGTGTGCATGTTCGATCAAATGCC
>JAGWPQ010000276.1 GCA_028877045.1 Bacteroidota bacterium
TGGTTGCGTCGCACACTTGTACTGTTTGAGCTACGAGGAGCGAGCTATGAGCTTCGAGCAAATTCTCACAGCTTTCTTCTGTTGAAGAGTGCGACGCTCCAAAGGAGTCCTTCGGAGAAATACAAAAGTTGGCTACAAAAAAATAAAAATTATTTTATCCCCGGCTGAAAATGGCTTTAATGATCATACCGGCCATCTTTGGGTTTTCTTTTAAACGGCGGGTGCAATAAGCAAACCATTGTTTTCCGTAAGGCACATACACACGCATGGTGTGGCCTTTATCTACAATCGATTTCCGTAACTCGGGAGTTACGCCATACAACATTTGAAACTCGTACATGTTGTTGGGAACATTATATTTTTCGATGAGTTTGTAAGCGCCATCAACAAGTGGTTTATCGTGTGTGGCAATGCCCACATAAATTTTATTTTGGAAAATAAATTCAAGATCATCGAGAAAATGCTGGTTCACTTCTTCATAGCTTTTATAAGCGATTTCTGCAGGCTCGGTATAAATACCTTTGCATAACCTGAAGTTGAGAGGCGTTTCGGCTGTGTTCAGATCGAGCATGTTTTTAATGTCGTTCTTTGTGCGTTTTAAATATGCCTGCAATACCAAACCAACATTCTTTGGAAATTCTTTTTTTAGTTTACGGAACAATTCGATTTCAAGATCGGTGCAGGGAGAGTCTTCCATGTCGATGCGTACAAAATTGTTGTGTGACGCGGCTTTTGCAACAATCTCTTTAATATGATTATAACAAATTTCTTTATCCAACAACAAACCAAACATGGTTGGTTTTAAAGAATAATTTCCCTGAATATTATTTTGCTGGGCCACATCAATGATGGCCAGATATTCTTTTTTATTAGTTTCGGCTTCATCAAGTGTTTTAATGAATTCGCCTAAAACATCCAGTGTGATTTTTATTCCTTCGGCATTTAATTCTTTACAACCTTTAACGGCTTCGGCAATGTTTAGTCCGGCAACATATCTTTTTGAAAATACCCATACAAAACTTTGCGGCATGAAGGGCAGCAATCTGGCAATCAGTTTGTTGAACATGATATTAATTTTCTTATTTCGGTAAAAGGTTTGCGCAAAGATAATTGCGAAATGCTTTCAAAAAATATTACTTCCAGCTTGTTTTATATTGGTTGGAAAAATCTGCAAAAGATACACGAGGATATTCGGTACTGTAATATTTCAGCATCAGTTCCATATCTTTTACATACAGCATTCCTGCGGCGGTGTAAGGCTGGTTATCGGGTGTAATAATTACGGTTGTAGGTAAAATAAGATTTCCTTTGGCCACATATTCGAAAAATTCGTTGAGTCTGTTTTTATTATCGAACGGAAATTTTTTATTGTTCCAGTCAAATTCGTTCTTCGATTCGGCATTAAATTTTAAACAGTAAAAATGTTCTTTTAAAAATGTATAGACCGAATCGTTTTTGTAAGTTGTCCGGTCCATTTGTTTGCAGTACATGCACCAGTCGGCATACATATCAATCAGGATGGGCCTGGGTTGCAGCTTCATTGATGCCTGTATGTCGGACCAACTTTGCCAGAGCCCATTTTTCTTTTTATCAATGTTAAAAGAGGCAGAAACCAAAAATGTTATGAATAAAAGAACAAACAGTTTAACCTTTTGCATGCTACATTTGTTTATAACAAAAATAAGCGCAAATGCCGAATAAAATTGTCGTTGCTGTAACGGGTGCCAGCGGTGCAGTGTATGCAAAGGTTTTATTGGATAAACTGATGCAGGCAAAAGAGCAATGGCAGGAATTAAGTGTGGTGATGAGTAATAATGCCAAAGAAGTTTGGCAAACAGAATTAAATAATGATAGTTATAAAAATTATGCTGTAAGATATTTTGAGAAGAATGATTTTAGTGCGCCGTTTGCATCGGGATCGGCAAAATATAATATCATGATCGTAGCACCCTGCAGCATGGGAACATTAGGAAGAATTGCAAGTGGTGTTAGTGATGATCTTGTCACCAGAGCTGCCGATGTAATGCTGAAGGAAAGAAGAAAATTAATTTTAATGGTGAGAGAAACTCCTTATAATTTAATTCATATAAAAAATATGGAAACGGTTACGTTGGCAGGTGGCATTATTTGTCCGGCAACACCGTCATTTTATTCACAACCCAAAACCGTTGAAGATATTGCTGCCACTGTGGTTGACAGAGTTTTGGATCTGGCAGGAATTGATATCAAAAGTTTTCGCTGGGGGAAATAATATTTCAAACAAACAAAAAAGCTGATGAAAATTTTCATCAGCTTTTTTATTTTAATTATCATTTTAATTTATTCTGCATAGCTGCTTACAGGTTCGCAGGTGCAAATTAAATTTCTGTCGCCATGCGTGTCGTTTACTCTTGCAACACTTGGCCAGAATTTATTTTGACTAACATAATACAATGGAAATGCAGCTTGTGTTCTGGAATATTTATGATTCCATTCATCAGCACAAACAACAGCCTGTGTATGCGGTGCATTTTTTAAAGCGTTATCTGTTTTATCAGACTTACCTTCTTCAATGGCTTTTATTTCTTCATAAATAGAAATCAATGCATCGCAGAATCTGTCTAACTCAGCTTTGTCTTCACTTTCGGTTGGTTCGATCATGATCGTTCCCGGAACAGGGAAGCCCATGGTTGGTGCATGAAATGCATAGTCCATCAAACGTTTGGCAACATCAGATGCTTCAACACCAGTTGCAGATTTAAGCGGACGCAGATCAACAATAAATTCATGCGCACATGTTCCATTGGTGCCGGTATATAAGATCTTGTAATACTTTTCTAATCTTGCACGCATATAATTTGCGTTGAGGATGGCATACTCAGTTGCTTTTCTTACACCATCATACCCCAACATTTTTATGTAA
>JAGWPQ010000277.1 GCA_028877045.1 Bacteroidota bacterium
CTTTTATATATTTGCCGTTAAACTTTAATGCTCATTTATTGAAAAAACAACACTTTCTTTTGTTTTTGTGTGCGCTCTTTCTTTTTAATGTTGATTTTGCACAAGCCGATCAATCATTAAAAAAAGATTCGCTGATAAAACCTGCCGGACCGGATTTTTCGAAAGAACGCGATATTAAAGATGTTTTTCGCAGTAAATCGAAAAATAAAAGACCTCTTTTTGAAAAGGACGAAGTTTCGAAAGAGAAACAACGGCATTTTTCTTTTGTTCCTGCAGCAGGTTATACTTTGCAAACAGGGTTTGCAGGAATATTAAGTGCAAACCTTGCTTATTATAATGATAACAGTGCCGATGCAAAATTATCGAGCATCTCCACCAGCTTAACTTATTCGCAATACAGTCAAACCATCATTCCTCTTTTGGCAGATATATGGACGAAGGGTGGGAAGTATAATATCATTTCGGACAACAGATTTATATCCTATCCTTCCAGTATTTATGGCCTGGGCGGAAGAACCGATCCTAATAAAGGCGTTACCATAGATTTCAGTTCCATAAAACTGCATGAAACAATTTTAAAATCTGTTGCAAAAAATTTTTACATAGGCATTGGAATTTATTATGATGATTTCTGGGGCATCAGGGCATTAGATCCGTTAACAAGAAGAAAAGATTCTTTATTAACTGCCGAATTAGGGAAAGGAGAAACATCAGTTGGGCTTACATTCAGATTGTTATACGATTCAAGGCTTAATCAAATTAATTCGGAAGATGGATGGTATTATAATTTAGTATATCGCTCCAATCAAACATTTTTAGGAAGTGATGCAAATTGGGGTTCATTACTGCTGGATGTTCGTAAATATTTTCATTTTCCTGCACATTCAAAAAATGTTCTAGCATTCTGGAATCTGGATTGGGTAACAACCAACGGAACACCACCTTATCTTTTATTGCCAAGCACCGGATGGGACGATCAATATAATTCGGGAAGAGGTTATATTCAAGGGCGTTTTCGCGGAAAAGATATGTATTATCTGGAAAGCGAATACCGCTACCGTATTTCCCGTAACGGATTATTTGGCGGTGTATTTTTTGTAAATATTCAAAAATTCTCTGACGATATTTCGAAACAGTTTGCAACCGATATAATTGGATACGGTTTGGGATTAAGAATGAAATTAAATAAACATTCGGGTGCTAACCTTTGTGTAGATTATGGATTCGGCAAAAACGGGTCACAGGGATTTTTTGTTAATTTGGGAGAAGTGTTTTAATCCGTTCCACACACTTCACATTTTTACTTAACGATTTGCCTGACTTTATTTTAATAGTACAGTGCCTTTTACCGACACGTATCCTAAAGTAATTATAAATATTTAAGTACTTTGTAAAAGTGGCACAGTTCATGTTAATTTTGAAACGAAATGCAAAGTTTAGAAAGGGTAAGAATTTTTTCTTTAATAATCGTTTTATTGGTTATTTCTTTTACGGCTTCATCACAACTGAAGAGTATTAATGGCATTGTAAGAGATAAACAAAGCGATGAACCGATACCATTTGCTTCTGCGTATTTTAAAGTAAGCCAGAGAGGTGTATTGACCGATACGGCCGGTAGGTTTTCTTTTCCATACCAGAAATGGTATGCAAATGATACTTTAAGTATTTCAAGTGTTGGTTATAAAGTTGTTTTAATTCCTCTTTCTTCAATTAAAGACTCTGCAACATTCACCATAAAATTAGAAGTACAATCTTTTGCAAACGATGCAGTGGTAAAAGTAAAATACAATCGTGCATTATGGTTTTGGAAAAGGATCATGAAATATAAAAGTATTCATGATCGTACCCACTGGAATAATTTTTCTTACGAGATATATAATAAATTAGAACTCGATCTTGAAAATTTAAATACCCAAAAGCTTAAACAAAATAAATTATTGAAGCCACTCAATTTTGTTTTGGATTATATCGATTCAACATCAGAAGAAAAACCTTTTTTGCCTGCGTATTTAATTGAAACTCTTTCAGACTATTATTATCAAAAGAGTCCGCATAAAGTAAAAGAAATTATTAAAGCCACTAAAACAAATGGCATAGATAACGAAAGTGTGATCAAACAATTGGGCGGTATGTATCAGAACATTGATGTGTACAGCAATTTTATTCCGGTGTTTGATAAACAATTCATCAGCCCGTTTAATGATAACGGAAGCAGTTACTATAATTTTAAATTACTCGATACACAATATCTCAGTAAAAAAAGATTGGTGCATCTGCGTTTTACACCAAAGCATAAAGGCCAGGATGTTTTCGAAGGTGATTGCTGGGTAAACGATACAACTTACGCCATTCAAAAAATTACGTTACGCCCGGCAGTGGATGCCAATATTAATTTCATCAGTGGATTATCATTGATCCAGGAATTTAAATTAGTGAACGATAGTACCTGGTTTTTATATAAAGACAAATTTGTTGCAGATATATCGCCCATCGGAAATAAAAAAATTTCTTTGAAGGGACGAAAAACAACTACGTACAAAAATGTTCATTTTAACGACTCAACTATTACGAAAGAATTAGATGAAAATAAAAAAGCCGAGGAAGTTTCACTCTTACCGAATGTGCTCGATAAACCCGACAGTTTCTGGAAAAAGAACCGGCACGAAGAATTAAGCAAGAGCGA
>JAGWPQ010000278.1 GCA_028877045.1 Bacteroidota bacterium
CATAAATAATATTTTAAATAGTAGAGAAGCGGAACTCTAATGAGTTCCGCTTTGATTTTTCAGAGAATAAATTATTGTTGATGCTTATTTTAAGATCCACATGGTTTGATTGAGATCATCGGCTGTATAACCCTGTGCAGTTAAAGCAGCTTTATAATTAGCCGTATTCTGCACCTGTTCAGAAACAGGATAAGCCCATCTTTTTGGAACGATACCATTATTACCAACACCGCTTCCACCCTGGAAAGCAGGTACACCGGTACGGCGCCAGTTGTAATATGCTTCATACCCTGAATTCTCGAATGAAGCAATATATTTTTGTAATACAATTTGATTGACAGCAGTAGCGGTAGTTGCAGAAAGCATTACTGTTGGTTGTGCATAATAATTAGAGAAATTAAATGAAACAGGATAAGCTGTTATTGAACTTAAGGAGCCTGTTCCTCCCGGTAAAAAGTAAGCAGTAAAAACACTTTTTGTTATACCTATTCCATAGAAACTCATGGATTCACTAATCCCTGTTTTATAATAAGATTCTGCATTACCTGTTGCCCATCCTCTGGTGATGCCTTCGGCAATATTGAAACATAATTCTTTGTAACCTACCAGCACATCAGGCTCTCCTGTGAAGTTTTTGTAATATCTGTTTCTGTTAATATAAGAATATTTACCTGCATTGGCATTGCCATACATGGTAGCAAGCGGTTCGCCTGTACTTGCACCAACGAAATAAGCAAAGTTTACCGGATTCGGATCAGAGCCAACCAATGCCCATGCCGGTTCGCAGGTAACAAAAACGCGTGGATCCTGTAAAGAAGTCAATGCACTTACATAAGTAGCAGCCATATTAAAACGGCCTGCAATGGAACCATAGTTGCTTGGATTAAATGGATAAGTGCTGTAGGCATTTGTTCCACCGGGATTATAACTGTACGCCATATCATCGGCCTGACTTGTAAAAACCGGATATTTAGACGAGTTATTGATGATAGCAGCAAACTGAGCAGCAATATTTAAATCGGGGTCCGAAGCTTTACCACTCAAACTGATCAATACCCTCAATTTAAATGAGTTCACCATTTTTTGCCATTTTGCAAGATTTCCCTGATAAAACAGATCCTGTGCGGCAGATAATGAGTTATCATTATTGCTGATGAGTGTTGCAAAATGAGTATTGGCAGTATCCAGTACATTCAATATATATTGAAATACCTGTTTTTGCGATGTATAGGCCGGTGTGGCATTACCGGTCTGCAAAGCCTGTACCTGAGGTATATCGCCAAATAAAGAAGTCATGTTATAATAATAATAGGCACGTACAAATTTTCCAACTGCTTCATAAGGATTTACACTTGCAGCTCCTCTTGAGCTTGCTTCCTTTTCCATTTGAACAACATTTTTTAATACTAAATATGGATCAAAAGAACCATTGGTCCATGAGTAGATGTTGTTGCCATAATAATCATAGTTCTGGCAGTGGAATTGATTCCATGTATGAACCTGATCCCAGGAATTGACACCGCCAAGATTCGCGGTTCCGTTACCCGACATATCGTTTAAAACAG
>JAGWPQ010000279.1 GCA_028877045.1 Bacteroidota bacterium
AAAGAAAGTGTGATAGAATTACTTGAGTTGTTGGAAACTATTTCAGAGAAAGTAGAAATAAAACCGACGCATTTTATAAACAAAGACCCCAAAGACAATTTTTTATTGGACTTAATAGATTTTGCTGAAGCGGATTATTTAGTAACAGGGGACAAAGATTTACTAATACACAATCCCTTTAAATCAGCTGCAATTTTGACACCAGCTAATTTTGAAAAAGCAATGATGAATGGATAGAAAGCCTACACCCAACATCGGGCTTGCTCCATAGTGGCTTCCATCTTAAAAGAATGTAAGTGCAATTAATTTACATTTGTAATGACGGACAGCTTAGTAGCTTTAAATCAGCCACTGCGCAAGCCAGCAAAACGTTCCCGGCAACGTTAAATACCCAACCCATCGTAAGTTGACAGTCATTTCTTAGTTTTATAAAAAAAATGATGCCAAAGCCAGAAGATATAACACATTTTGCCCCGGAACTACATATTCCCAACGGGACAATTGAAATTGATTTTTACAAAAAATTCGGAGCGACTGAAAATTTTTGCTTTCGCAATGATGATGGAAGTATTCACGTTGCTGAATTGGAAATTAACGGAGCTATTTTTCATGTGCACGAAACAATGCGTGATGCGCTGGAGCCAATAAGCGCAAAAGGCGTAACATCGGTTATCGGATTGTTTGTTCCTGATGTAGAAGAAGTAATGAATAAAGCTATTCAGGCTGGAGCAACGGAAATCAATCCAACAACGGACCACGATTATGGTTACAGACAAGGGATGTTTAAAGACCCTTTTGGACACTATTGGCAAATACAGAAAAAAATATAAATGAACAGCACAATAACACTGCCGGCAACAAAAATTTTGCTTACGGCATGGCTGGAAAAACTAAGTTCATCTAATAATTAAAAATCTGACAAAAAACATTATCAAAATATGAGTAAAATAATCTTTGACAGCGCAATATCTCTTGACGGTTTTTTCGCAGGAGATAACAGAAGTCCTAAAAATCCGATGGGTGGTATTTCAGGACAAATTCATTCGTGGATGTTTAATCAAAAAGCTTTCTGGGAATACTTAGGATTCGAAGGTGGCAAAGAAGATGGCCCTGATGGTACATTTATCAGAGAGACCATTGAACGTACAGGTGCATTTATTATGGGAAAACGAATGTTTGAAGAAGGTGAGGTCAGTTGGCCAAATGACTTATACAAAGCTGATGTTTATGTATTAACACACGAAAAGCGGGAACCCTGGATTCAAAAAGGAACAACAATTTTTTACTTCATCGACGACGGAATAGAAACTGCTTTGGATAAAGCAAGACAATCAGCAAAAGGAAAGGATATAAGAATTCAGGGCGGGGCAAACACTATTCAGCAATTTCTGAATGCAGGACTTGTGGACGAATTTTTTATTCACATTGCGCCTGTTTTTTTAGGAAGCGGTATCCGGCTGTTTGAAGGTATTGATAAAGACAAATATGATATTCAAATTATGGAAGTCATACCGTCAAACCTGACAACACATTTGAGATATAAACTGACGAAGAAATAAAAACAACTATCAATAACAAAGTATTTGCGTTAATGCGGTTGGACAATGCAAGTGCTGAACATTTTATCTTTACTGAACAGAATAATTTATTTCATCCCACCAATGGCGATACGCACAATGCAAATGCGTGGACGTTGTGTACAATAAAATTCGACACACAAATTATGCGTAACATATTATTTTTAGTTCTGTTGA
>JAGWPQ010000280.1 GCA_028877045.1 Bacteroidota bacterium
GATTCTGGTATAACCTTTTCCTTTTACGGCGCAATAAGCATCCCAGCTTAATTGTTTTATCTGATCGATCAAAGAGGCTTCGGGCGATTGATACTCGTAAAAATTTTCATCCTGCGGCATCGGTGTTTCTTCTTCATATATTTCCCATAAACGATCGAAGGATAAAAATTTTTCGTGCTCGGGCAATGAAGGATGAAACACTCTTTCAACAGGATTATAAATTATTGCTTCATCAGGTTTATCATAACTGCCAACAATTAATGTGGTGAATTCGGGGCCGTTGATAAACGATTCCGCAATTAAACCGTCGGCAGTCAGGTCCCAACCGCGATAACCTTCAAACATTAATTCAACCTGTTTATTTAATTCATCAACATCGTGCACAACGTTTTTAATTCCAACACCCATACTTCCGCCGGAGATGGAAGGTTTTACAATGATCGGTGTCCCTAATCTTTTAAAAATATTTTTTAATGATTGATCTTTTTGATTGATGGCAAACCATTTTGGCGTAGCAACATTTGCTGCATCAAAACATTCTTTCATCAAAATTTTTGATGTGGTGATGTTATAAAAATATTCGTCGGCACCGGTATAAATTAATTCTTTCTCGTCTAAATATTTTACCACCGAAACACCTGGTGTGCCGTTTATTTCATCACCATCGCAAAGATTTAAAACGAGTGGAAAAAATTTTTTTGATTTTTTTTCTGCAACGATCTCATCAATCACGATTTTATAATCGTTCATGGTTACCGGTTGCCATTGCCATTGCAAACCCAGATGGGCAAAGGTTTTGGTGTATTCGGCAATGCTTTGCGAGAAATCGTAATAATAATCAATATTCGCATCGTTGGTAATGAGATGCGGAGCCAACACCCAAACTTTTAGTGCAACAGGTGATTTCTTTTTATGAGGATTGGGTGCCATTAATTAATTGCGCTATTGTTAACGTTTATTAATTTGTTGTTGTATAAAATCTGTTAAACGGTAATGTTGTAAAACAGCATCATCCAAATAAACAGCACCCTGAATTTGATGCAGGCATCTTGCTGTATTACAAAAACAATTGAAAGGCTGCGCCATATTCCATTCGGTTGAAGGATAAAAGAAAGTAAACTCATCGCCCACTTCAATTTTTGTAAGCGCAATTAACAGAAACGATGTTGTGTCGAAAAAAACATTCGGATTGCAACTGTGATTGATGTATTGCAGAAACTCAGGATCAAGTGTAATATGTTTTTCTTCCTCAACCTGAACAGTAAGATATGTCGGCTGCGACAAAGTTTCCTTTGCAGAGAACGAACAAATAACATCATCTGCATTAAATGTAGAAACAGCATGCAACGATCTTTGCTGCGTGAATGAATTTTGTACGATTTCAGCAAAGCCATGATTGCTGATAACCGTGTACGTTGGGTTAGTAGTAGGTTGTATCATAATGTGCTAGTTACAGCAAGATAAAATGAATTGTTATAAACTAAAAGTATATTTAGTTATAGAAATTAAAATGGGGATAATATGTTGGGTTATGCACGTATAAAAACAAAGAGCAAATTCTGATAAATAAAAAAGCCTCTGTTGAAACAGGGGCTTTAAACCAAAACAAACGATATGAAAAAAATTAGTTTTTAATTTTTCGAAAACACCGCCTCTTCTTCGGGCATCTCCACTTCTTCGCAATTAAACATCCAGTAAATAAGATACTCATCATCCGATGGCAATCCAAAATGATCTAAACAGCTTTTTATTCTTTTGGCTTCAAAAGCTTTTACGATCTGATCATCTCTGAATTCCACCATTTTGTAAATAGGTTCACCATTTCTTTTAGAATGGTAAAGCTTTACATAAAATTTGGTACTATTATTTTGGGGTTTCATGATCTTAATTTTTATTGAATACTTTATTCAATATTATACTGTTCAATTCTATGCCAAAATCGAAAAGCCATTAATAATCATTGATTTAGCGGCTACGGCAGATTGATATTACTCCTAATTCAAAACAAAGATTCCATATTACGGAAAAGAAAAAAAGCAGCGTTGGTAAAGCAACGGGAAACACCGGCGCCGGGCGTAAATTTTATGTCATCATAACAACCACAAATTTATAATTAATAACGTATGAAATTTGCAGCGGTAATTAGTTATACAAACGTAGATTATTGCCATAACATGAAGATCAAACAACAACATTTTATTCAGGACAAATGGCTTGAAAAATCATCCGATGCAGGCTTTAATATCAATAAAGCACAATTGGTTTTTGCGTTGGGCTCAAGTCAGTTAATTGCAAACAAAGAACTGTTTGATTACTTAAAAAATAGTCATCCTGCTGCCAATATCCTTTGCGCGTCTACTGCCGGCGAAATCATAAGTGATGATGTAGTTGATAACAGCATTGTGGTTACTGCAATTGAATTTGATAAAACAAAGGTGAAGTGTGTTGAAACAAATATTACGGATCATGAAAATAGTTTTGAAACCGGCAAATATTTAATGCAGCAATTAAATGCCGATGATCTTGTTGGCGTATTTATTATTTCGGATGGAACAAAAATAAACGGAAGCAGTTTGGTTAGCGGATTGAATGAAAATAATAGCAAACAAATTCCTGTCACGGGAGGATTGGCAGGCGATGCAGCACGATTCGACAAAACTTATGTAGGATTAAATCATTCACCTGCCGAAGGAAACATCGTAGCTGTTGGCTTTTATGGAAAGCATTTAAAAATTGGTCATGGTTCTTTTGGCGGATGGGATGAATTTGGAAGAGAAAGGATCATCACAAAATCAGATAAAAATATTTTATACGAAATCGATGGCAGAAATGCACTTGAACTGTATAAAGAATATTTAGGGCCGTATGCGGCAGAACTTCCCGGCTCGGCATTATTATTTCCGCTTTCATTAAAAATCGAAGATCCCGCAACAACACTTGTCCGGACAATTCTTTCTATTAACGAAAAAGAAAGATCAATGACCTTTGCAGGTGACCTTCCGGAAGGAAGTAAAGTGCGTTTAATGAAAGCTAATTTAGATAAACTGATCGACGCATCTTCGAGTGCTGCCGAACAATCTTTGAAGAATCAAACACAAGCACCGCAGCTTGCATTTCTTATCAGTTGTGTTGGAAGGAGATTGATTTTGCAGGAAAGATCATACGAAGAAATACAGGCAGCTAAAAGTATTTTTGGTGATGCAACCAGCATTGGCGGATTTTATTCTTACGGAGAAATATCACCATACAATCAAAATACATCCTGCGAGTTGCATAACCAAACAATGACCATTACAACATTCACCGAAATAACATAGCACCGAGCTATTTTTAATAAAATCAATATGCCTTATCATAAAATTTTAGAAAGCCAAATAAGAAAATTTCTACCCGAAAAATGCCTTCAGGATGAAAGTGTTTGCAATTTTTTAAATGTGGTAAGCCGGTGTTATGCAACATTCGAAAAAGATAAAAATATATCCGAACATGCGTTTGATGTAAGTGAAAAAGAATACCAGGACATCAACAGTAATCTGCTTAAGCAAAACGAAATAAGAAAACAATCTATTCTTAAATTAAAAGAAGCCATCAAGTCGATGGACCCTAACGCTTCTTTTATTTTGGAAAACGATGATGATCTTTTCAGCACCATTTCTTTTCTTGAACAACAGATAAAAAAGTCCAAAGAATTAGCAAACGAATTAATTAAAGCAAAAGAATTTGCCGAAAAAGCAATGACGGCAAAAAGCGATTTTCTTTCGGTGATGAGCCACGAAATCCGTACCCCTTTAAACGCTATCATTGGAACAATTTTATTATTGCAATACCAGGATCCGCTTCCGTCGCAAAAAGAATTTTTACGCGTACTTGAAATCTCTTCTGAAAATTTATTGAGTTTGATAAACGATGTACTTGACTTCAGCAAACTTGAAGAAGGCAAGATCGTATTTGCCGACAGGGATGTTGAATTGCTGCATTTCCTCAATAATATCAAAATGGCCAATCAAAGCAAGGCCGAAGAAAAGGGGAACAATATTATACTCAAGTACGATGAAAACATTCCCGACTTTGTAAGAGGCGATGATGTTAGATTAGGACAAATTTTGAACAACCTTGTTTCCAATGCTGTAAAATTTACGAAAGATGGTACCATTACCATTGAGACTTTATTAAGAGAAAATAATGCCGATGATGTGCTTATTTATTTTTCGGTACAGGACACAGGAATCGGTATCCCGAAAGATAAACAACAAATAATTTTCGAAAGATTTATTCAGGCAAATACAAATATCACTCGCGACTTTGGAGGTTCGGGTCTTGGTCTGGCTATCATCAAACGCTTGCTGGAACTGCAGGGCAGCGAAATTAATTTAGAAAGCGAATATGGCAAAGGCTCTAATTTCTATTTTGTTCTCCGTTTCAGAAAGAGTAAAATAAATACTATCAGAGAAGAAAAAATTCAAACTTTCGATAAACAGGATTTAAAAGGATTGAAAGTTTTACTGGTAGAAGATGTTTTATTTAATGTGATGGTTGCTGACGGAATGCTGCAAAACTGGGGCGCCATAACCGAAACTGCAGAAAACGGAGCCATTGCTGTAGAAAAAATGAAAGAAAATAATTACGATATTGTTTTAATGGATATTCAAATGCCTGTGATGGATGGTTATGATGCAACAACCGAGATCAGAAAATTTGATACCGCTACACCCATCATTGCATTGACCGCTTCCATCTCTCCCGACATACAACAAAAAGTAACGAATGTTGGAATGAATGGTTTTATTACAAAACCTTTTAATCCTAACGACCTTTACATTGCTTTGTACGAGAACACGATCAATAAAAGCACAAAGAAAATTTTAGCGGGTTAGTTTTTATAACTCGAAATGTAATCTTATGGAAGGGATGTGAACCGATCCCCGCCTGTCTTTATTATATGCCGGATTATTTGCCATTTGATAATCGATCGACAACTGCACAAACGAAGCAATATAAAATCTGTAATACGTTTCAAAAATTGTTTCTGCTCCATAATTCAAATTGCCATCACCAATAATAAAACCGTAACCACCGGCTTTCAAATAATTTTTATGATCTTCCGATAAACCGTTTACCACAAATGCAATTCCGAGAACATCTTTTTTTCTTTTCCAATTATTCCCGTTTATTTCAATTCCCGCCTGCAGGCTTTTATCAATTTCTGTAAATGCCCATGAGGCGGTCTTTCCATCGTTCCAGCTATATCTTGCAAATAAACCAATCGATCTGTTCAATTCCTGTTCAAGATTAATTCCAAAACCATATTTGGCACCAAAATATTTGGTGCCTTCGGTATTGCCGGTAATTATTTCACTTAAACTACTGTCACCAACAGCCATTGCTGCAATGGCATCTTTATAAAACGGTGCCCTCGAAAAAGTAACAAAAGCATTTGTTCTGATGGTACCCGATAAATTATTTTTTGTTTTCCAGTGTTTTTCAAACTCCACCGTTTCCGAATTGGCGCCGTTCCATTTCCATTCCATTGGTAAAGCATTGGCAATTTTTGGAACTTCGACCGAAGCAAAACGCAGTGCCCACGTAGGTTTTATCAGTTCCACAACAATACCCGTTGTATAACCGCGAACATCGGCGGGAAAATCCCATGCACCCTGCGCCATCAAACTCCAGTTTAAAAATTGAGAACGTGCATCGTGATCATATTTATTATCATCAAAAAAATCTGTAATGCAAAATTTGCCTGCTGTGATTACTAATCGTGATGTTGCAATTTTTCCGGCAAATTGATTTATGTCGGAAGACTGATTTTCGAAAGTTGAATTTTTTAAAGGAATGATCTGCTGCAAATAGGCTCTTGCAACAAATGGTGTTAATGCTGATGCGCCAACGCGATATATTTCGCCGTTAGGAAAACCGGCCAATCCTTTTGTTTTACTTAATCCGCCCCCGCCGGTGGTTTCCTGATCAAAAATAAAAAAAGCATTCTTCCATAATTTTCTGCCAATAGCGATAGTTGTTGTGTTTGAAGTGGCAATTTCATAACCATCTTCCAAACTGTTGATGCCGGAATATTTTGCAGCAAATCCCGGATGCAGTTGTGTTACCGTTGTGTTTTGAAAATGCACACTCCAATCGGCAACAGAATCTTTTTTATTAATTCTGTTGATTAGGTTTTCTGATGACTGAGCAAAACTTTTTATAAAAAAAACTGCACACAATAATGTTATTATTATTCGAAAAAAACGCATGAAAATATTTTAATAAATAAACGATCTGTTTATAACCACAGATTAAATTTTTTGATGAACCAGTTTTTAATGAATTGTGTAAGCAAACTATAGCAAATCAAAATTCCTATCAGCCAGGGGAAATACATCATAGGTAATGGTTGCAGCTTAAATGCTTCGGCAAATGGAGAGAATGGAATATAAATACCAATTGCCATGATCGCGGTTGTTAATGCCAATACCGGCGCTGTTGCCCAACTTTGTATGAAAGGAATTTTTCTTGTCCTGATCATGTGAACGATCAATGTTTGAGAAAGTAATCCTTCAATAAACCAACCCGACTGAAATAAACTTTGATGTTCAACATTGTTTGCTTTAAAAACAAAATACATCACTGCAAAAGTTACATAATCAAACACAGAGCTAATCGGTCCAATAAAAATCATAAACTTTGCAATACCACCGGCTTCCCACTTGCGTGGCGTTTCAAGATATTCTTTATCCATCACATCCCAGGGAATCGATATCTGCGAAATATCGTATAATAAATTTTGCACTAAAATTTGTACCGGAAGCATAGGTAAGAATGGAAGAAGCGCACTGGCGCCCAGCATGCTGAACATGTTTCCAAAATTACTGCTGGCAGTCATTTTAATATACTTGATAATGTTGCCAAAAGTTCTTCTTCCATAAATAACACCTTTGCGCAACACCATCAGATCTTTTTCAAGCAAAATAATATCGGCACTTTCTTTTGCAATATCCACGGCAGTATCAACAGATATTCCAACATCTGCATCACGCAACGCAGCGGCATCGTTAATGCCATCACCCATGAAACCAACAGTATGACCTTTTGATTGCAGTGTTTTTACAACACGGCTTTTTTGTGCCGGACTTAATTTTGCAAAGATGCTGATCTCATCAACCACAGCTTTTAATTGATCGTCAGTCATTGACTCCAATTCATTTCCTATTAAAATTTTGTCAACAGGAATTCCAACATCGCGGCAGATCTTTTTTGTAACAATATCATTATCGCCGGTCAATACTTTTAATGCAACGCCTAATTTCTGTAATGCTTCTACAGAAGGTTTTGCAGAAGGTTTTGCAGGATCGAGAAAACCAATGAATCCGGTCAATATCATGTTGCTCTCATCGGCAACGGTATACGTTAACGGGCGTTCTTCATACTCTTTAATAGCAACCAGCAAGACCCTTAAACCTTCTTTGTTTAATTTTTTTGAAAGATCAAGAATGTTTTTGCGGATGTTATCGTCCATGGGTTGAATGGTATCAACTTCAACGTGCAACTGACGGTCTTCTCCCGGATCGAAAGTGTGAGAACATAATCCCAGAATTTCTTCCACGGCACCTTTACAGATCAATAAGTGTTTATGATTGGCTTGTTCCAGGATGACCGACATTCTGCGGCGTTGAAAATCGAAAGGAATTTCATCGACCTTTTTAAATTGTTCTTCAACTTTTAAATAATCTTTTACTTCAACGTGATCGAGAATGGCAACATCCAATAAATTTTTTAATCCGGTTTGATGATAACTGTTCAAGTAAGCCCATTTCAATACTTCATCATCTTCAACACCATCAACATTTAAATGTCGCTCCAAAACAATTTTATCCAGGGTTAATGTTCCGGTCTTGTCGGTACATAAAACATCCATGGCACCAATATTTTGAATGGCGCTTAATCTTTTTACAATAACTTTTCTTTTGCTCATTGTTACCGCACCTTTTGCAAGATTGGCGGTAACGATCATGGGCAGCATTTCTGGTGTTAACCCAACCGCAACGGCAATGGCAAATAATAATGCTTCTACCCAATCGCCTTTTGTAAAACCATTGATAAAAAATACCAATGGCACCATGATGAGCATGAAACGAATCAATAACCAGCTAACACTGTTTACGCCTTTATCGAAACTTGTTTCGGCGCGTTTGCCCGAAATAGATTTGCTGATCGAACCAAAATAAGTTTGATTGCCGGTGGTTACCGCAATGGCCAATGCCTGTCCGCTTTCTACGTTTGTTCCCATGAAACAAATGTTTTCTAATTCAAGCGGCGATTTATTTTGAGTATCATGAATAATAAATTCTCTTTTTTCAACCGGTAAAGATTCACCTGTTAATGTGGATTGGTTTAAGAATAAATCTTTTGATTGAATGATGCGGCAGTCGGCAGGGATCATATCGCCGGCAGATAAAAATATGATATCGCCGGGCACAATTTCTTTGATATCGATTTCTTTTTTTCCTTCATCTTTTCGTAAAACCGTTGCGGTGGTTTTAACCATGCTTTTTAATTTCTCGGCGGCCACATTGCTTCGAAACTCTTGCCAGAAGCGGATCACAGAACTTAGCAAGATCATTACACCCACCACAATTACAGTTTTATAATCTCTGTTTGCAGGATCTTCGAGCACAACATCAATCACAAAAGAAGTTGCTGCAATTAAAATTAATACGGCATTGAACGGCGTGATAAATGCCTGAATAAATTGAATATACCAGGCCGGCGCTTTCTCGTGGATCACTTCGTTGGTACCAAAAGTTTCCAATCTTTTTTCTACTTCTTCAGCCGATAATCCTGTTTCGCCGGATTCTAATATTTCGAAAAAATTTTGTTTTGTTGCAGCACTGACATTTTTCAATTTAGCGGCTGCAGCAGCATCAACACTGAGGACAGCGTTGTTAGTTGTGAACGAGATACGAGCTTTTAATTTTTCTTTTACACTTGAGATCATCATCAATCCTCCCGAAAATTTTTGAGTGAATATTCTTTTTTCAATCTCAACTTATCTTTTTGGCAGATTAAGTTTAGATTATCATTCATCAAATTAAAGGGTGGCGACCGGAGGCTTTATTTTAGCTGAGGAAAATAAACGATACAATTTTGTTGCAACAACAAAATGTGACAGTATCAATGTAGAAATTAAAATGAATTTGTTCATGGTTGCATTTTTAGCTGATCAGTGATTGTGTTCCTTGCTAACTGATGGCTAAAACTGCATCGGGGTTAGAAAGGATGTTTTAAGTTGATTTTACTCGGGCCCGAATCCATGTTGTTTGTTTTTAGTTTAGAATGTTTGTTCTTTTTTTGAGAACGCGGCAAAGGTAATGCTGTAGCCACTTGCAGCAAAATAAAATTTTAGTTAATGCAAAAAGCCCATATCACTCAATCGGAGCTTTTTAATTGCTGAATAATGTTATGCGGTACAAGTGTGCGATGCTTCGACTTCGCTCAGCACAGGCTACACTGCAGATGCTATGAAATACAACAGCTTGATGAATTATTTTAATCTTTTTGTTTTGATCAAATGATCTATACTGAACCTGCCTGCGCCAAACATAATTAAAGTAACAAGCATTAATAAATAATACAAAGGGATTTCGAAACCATTGTTGCCTGCTTCAAAACCA
>JAGWPQ010000281.1 GCA_028877045.1 Bacteroidota bacterium
CATCATTTGTTTGATATGTTTGATATTCCTTTTCTTCGAATCGGTGTTTGGTATTTGTTTGGGATGCAAATTTTATTCGCTGTTTTATAAAGAGAAAGCGCAATATTGTCCAGGCGAAATTTGTGACGCCAAGTCCAGACATGAAATTCAAAAAACAACATTAGTGCAGCTATTGGTTGTGCTTGCTTTTATCGGATTTATATTCCTGACGGCTTTTTTATTTAATGATCATTTCAGTAAAGCACCTTACGATTTGTTTGGAATTAATGGTGGTGGGAAGGTTAAATGAAAAATAAGAGCTATCCATAGACTTCCGAAGGGTGTCTATGAATTTTCAATAAAAGCCAGACTCTGTCTGGAGTTCATTGCCGCAAAGTATAAGCAGCACTCAAATGTTCAACAGGTAATAATCCTTTGCCACCATTATAATCTCTTGCACTGCTCAATAAATAATCTTCTGCTTTCTCTACCAGTCCGGCTTTTACAGGATTATTATGCAGGTATTCCAATTTAGACAAAGTGAACTTTGGTGTTTCTAATTGTATCGGCCTGTTATCTTGTTGCCAGAACTGATAATTCTTATTTCTGCCATTATTTTCTCCTGCTTTTTTAAATATCCAAAGCATCCAGTTTTTCCGGCTTTCTTCTACATTGTTTTCTATTTGTTTAATGATACTACAGGAAGTGAATTTTTTGAAATCTCTTAAAATGTCTGAAAGATTTCCTTTTTGCGCACTTATAATAAGATGAATATGGTTGCTCATTAAACACCAGGCATGAAGCGACAATTTTTTTTCTTTTATACAAAACCGTAAACTCTCTAACACAGTTTCTGCATAACAATTCCTGCTGAATACATCTACCCATTGTACAGTTGCAAATGTGATGAAGTACACACCCTGCTGGTCTCTTATTTTATACCCTTCGTGTTGCATAATGGCATTTCGAAGTTATGATTTTTTATTTGTATAATATATTTTAACCAGACAAAGTCTGGCTTTTATTGTAAATCCAAAGAGTGCTACGCTAACTCTTTGGATAGCTTGGATAGAACAAAGTAGTTGCTGCCAGCTTCATTTTTAAACCTCTCGAATTCGAGAGGTTTAAAATTCAGATTGCTGAGTTTTTCGCGCTATCCATAGACTTCCGAAGGGCGTCTATGGATTTAAAATGAAAGACAGACTAAGTCTGTCTCATATTATTAATCCAAAGAGCGCTTCGCTTAACTCTTTGGATAGCTTCGACAATAATTAGGCAACAAAATAATCCGGCACTTCCTTCTATCCTTCTTGCTAACCATAGACTTCCGAAGGGCGTCTATGGATTTACAATGAAAGACAGACTAAGTCTGTCTCATATTATTAATCCAAAGAGCGCTTCGCTTAACTCTTTGGATAGCTTAGGCAGTTTATTTTAAACCCATCGAATTCGACAGGTTTAAAATTAGGAATAAAATTTAATTTTTTAATTATATCAATGATTGCCGTGAAATGATTAGAGTTCATCCTTTACAAACCTTACTCACCCTTTCATCCCAATTGCAGCAAAAACAATCACACTCTTGCGGGTTTTTGCTAACTTGGCTTTTTGAATTTTGTTTTGCTATTTGCTGAATAAAGTATCTGAACGTTGAAGAGTGCGACGCAACGGCAGCTAAATAGCATTTCAACTGTTGGCTACAAAAAAATTAAAAAACACCATGAAAAAAATTTGCTTACTTCTTTTATTGTTTGCGTTTATGTTTACGCAAAATGTATCTGCGCAAGATTTTTATAAACAAACCAAAGCATCGAAACATTGGGTGGATAGTGTTTTTAAAAAACTGAGTAAGAACGAACGTATTGGCCAGTTAATGGTGATCCGTGCGCACAGTAATTTGGGACAGGATCATGTGGATGCTGTGATCAAATTAATTAAAGATTATAATATTGGCGGACTCTGTTTTTTTCAGGGTGGCCCGGTAAGGCAGGCCAATCTTACCAATTATTATCAAAGCATTGCAAAGACTCCGTTGATGATCTGCATTGACGGCGAATGGGGACTGGGTATGCGTTTGGACAGTGTCATTAATTTTCCGCGACAATTAATGTTGGGTGCCATGCCCGATGCACAACTGGTTCATCGATTTGGTAATGCCGTTGGTGAACAATGCAAACGAATGGGCATTCATGTTAATTATGCGCCGGTGGTTGATGTCAATAATAATCCCGATAATCCTGTTATCAACGACAGAAGTTTTGGCGAAGACAAAAATAAAGTTGCTTTGTACGGAACAGAATATATGAAAGGCATGCAGGAAATAAATGTGATGGCAAGTGCCAAGCATTTTCCCGGTCATGGCGATGTGGCTGTTGATTCGCACAAAGACTTACCCATCATTTATAAAACAAGAGCACAATTAGATTCGCTGGAATTATATCCTTTCAAACAATTAATCAATGCAGGTGTGGGCAGCATCATGATCGCACATCTTTCTATTCCTGCTATCGATACCATCAGCAATCAACCCACATCACTTTCTAAAAAAACAGTGACAGGTTTATTGCATGATGAATTAGGATTCAGGGGTATCACATTTACCGATGCGTTGGGAATGAAAAGTGTTACCAAATATTATCCTGCCGGCGAAGCTGCATTACAATCGCTGATTGCAGGGAATGATATTTTATGTTTGCCCGAAGACATTCCAAACAGCATTGTAAAAATTCGGAAAGCCATCCGCCACAGAAAATTAAAATGGAAAGATATTAATGCAAGAGTGAAAAAAGTGTTGCTTGTGAAATACAATCTGGGACTGAATTCCTTTAAACCCATTGAAACAGAAAATTTAGTTGCCGACCTGAATGTTGAAACAAAAAAAATAGATTCTTTATTATCGAAGAACGCGATAACATTATTGCGGATGAATAACACGAATGTTATTCCCCTCTCCTCGAGGGGAGGTTTGGGTGAGGTGAAAAAGATCGCATACATTTCAATCGGCGCTGCAAAAGAAAATGCTATTGCTGCAAGATTAAGAACCGAGAATAATGCAGATATTTATTTATTCGGCAGCAAAGCTGCGATC
>JAGWPQ010000282.1 GCA_028877045.1 Bacteroidota bacterium
AATCACAACTTTCCCCGAAACCAATCCATTACCATTCGCTTCAAAATTAATATCGCCTTTTGATTTGAATGACTGAACGATCACCTGGCATTTGCCATTAAATAAACTGCGCTGGTATTTTCCATCCCAATATTTATCGGGTTCATGGCTGCTCGGATCGCCGTTGCCCACACCAATGATCATTGCATTGGAAACATTGAAACGTAACATATTCATTGCATCGGGTACTTCTCTTCCTTTTTTATCAAGCACCGTAATATTAACTACCGCCACATCTTTACCATCGGCTGTAATGCTTGTCCTGTCGGGCGTTGCAACGATCTGATAAGCTTCATCAGTTGTTTCAATTTTACTTTCAAATTGTCTTCCACTCTTCCATCCTATTGCTTTTAATGTGCCGGGCTCGTAATTTACATTCCATGACAGGTGACTGTTTTTTTGCATGGTTTGTTTGCCCAAACTTTTATCATTCAAAAACAATTCCACTTCATCGGCATTACTGTTTACATCCACACGAATGGGTTGCCCTTCTTTTCCTTTCCAGTTCCAGTGCGGAAAAATATGCAGCACATCTTTATTGCTCCACCAGCTTTGATAATAATAATAATCGTTCTTGGGAAATCCGCAAACATCCATCACACCAAAATGCGAATTGATGCAGGGCCATGTATAAGGTGTCGGCTCGCCGCGATAATCAAATCCTGTCCAGATAAATCCGCCCATGAACCAATCTCTGTCTGCCGCCAGCTTCCACCAAGTTTCGGCTCTTGATGCCCATGGCGGAAATATAGAATCATAATCAGGCACATAACCTTTTATGGTATCGTTGATATAAATGCCACGGGTACATACGGTACTTGCTACTTCAGTTCCGATGATGGGTTGATCGGGATTATCTTTTCTGTAGGGATCAATACCTTTTATATTATAATTGAATCCACGCACAGGAATCGCTTCGTTGATGCCTCTTTTAATATTGCCCATATCGGCAGCATAAGTTGAAGTACGCGACGGATCTAATTCTTTTTGTTTGGCAACCAATGTGTATGCAATTCTTTTCGCAACATCGGTATATTGCAAACCATGTTCTTCATTGGCCAACGACCACATGAAAACAGAAGGGTGATTTCTGTCGCGCAAGATCAATCTTTCAAACTGGCTCATCACTTCTTCGCTGCTGCCCAACAATCTGTTTTCATCCAACACGATCATTCCCAATTCATCGCAGGCTTCCAATAATTCGGGCGTGGGTGGGTTATGACTGGTGCGATACGCATTATCGCCCATTTCCTTTAATAATTTGATACGATAATATTGTAATGCATCGGGCACTGCACTTCCCACACCTGCATGATCCTGATGATTACAAGTGCCTAAGACCTTTACAAATTTTCCGTTGATGAATAAACCTTTGTCTTTATCTACCACAATGGTGCGGATACCAAATTTGGTAACAACACTATCGATCGTTTTGCCGTTTTCTTTTACCAAAGAAATTAATTTGTATAAATAAGGTGTTTCGATGCTCCATAAGTTGGGGGATAAAACAGTTGCAGTTTGATCGACGGTTTTTATTTCATTCACTTTTAAATTGATTTTCTGCGCAGCGAATGAAGCCACTTTTTTTCCGGATTTATCAATTACATACGAATGAATTTCGGCAGCAGCATTTGCATATAATTGATTTTGGATCTTTGTTTCGGTGATGATGGAAGCATTGTTGCCGCTTGTTTTTGTTTGAACATAAGTGCCATTGGAAGCAATATGTACAGGATGCATTTTATTCAGCCAAACATGGCGATAGATGCCTGCACCTTCGTAAAACCAACCCTCAAACTGCGATGCATCAACTCTAACCGTGATAACATTTTTATTCCGGAAATGAAGATAATCGGTAACATCTAATTCAAAACCCATGTAGCCGCTGAAATTGCTGCCAAGATAATGTCCGTTGATAAAAACTTTGCATTCGCGGTACACGCCATCAAACTGCAATACATATTTGTTGCCGGAATCTTTTGCATCAACAAAAAATGTTTTTCTGTACCATCCAATATTATTTTCGGGATGTGCAGCGCCAATGGTTTTGTATCCGTGCGAATCCATATCGAAGTTGGAAGATTTTTCGAATGGCAGTTCCACCACCCAATCATGCGGCACATCTACATTTCGCCATGCTTCATCATTAAAACTAGGATTGATGCAGGTATTGC
>JAGWPQ010000283.1 GCA_028877045.1 Bacteroidota bacterium
AGCCTGAAAAAGCAAATAAATTGTTTTTTTACGCCCAACAATTCAGTCAGCAACATAACAGTATCACCGTACGGTTTTCGGTTGCAGAACAATTGGCATATATAGCGTATCGTCAAAAAAATTACAGGCAGGCATTGTCAAGTTTTAAAGAAAGTTATGCCTTACATCAAATATTTGATCAAAAGGACTTTTATAAAAAGGCTGAATCTCTCGATAATATTGCTCTTTGTTTTTATAAACTGCATGACAATGATTCTGCTATTGTTTATTATAATACAGCCATAGCTTTACTGGAAGCACATAAAAATAATATTGCCCCTTATATTTCAGGCATGCAGGAAAACAGAAATGCTGCCAATAAATCTAAGGGTGTTGTATTAGGTAATCTGGCACTTATTTACAGAGATAAAGGAAAATTGGATACCGCCATTATATTAAGTAATCAAAGTATTGCATTTACGAGTGTGCTTTGCTGCGAACAAAGAGATGCCCAGTTGGTACAAATGCAGTTGATAGACATGTATCGCGAAAAGCTGCAATGGAATAAAATGTATGCTGAATTACAGTCTTTACGAAAAGGGTTAGACAGCTTGCCGAGTACAGAACCGGAATTAAACTGGCACAGGCAGATGGCTGATTATTATGAAGCAACAGGCAGGCCCGGAAAAGCATTTACTTATTTAAAGTCTTTTAAACTTATGGAAGATTCTTTAAATAAGGTTAATCAAAAAGATGAGGAAACTAATATCGTAAAAGACCTTCAGTTAAAAAACCAGGAAGCAGATCTTACCCTCCTGAAAAAAGATAACCAGTTAAACAAATTATATTTGGTAATAACCATTGGCTTAATACTGGTGGCCTTAAACATTATTGCATTCGTGGTTGTCCATTATCGAAAAACAAGAAAAACAAATACTGCATTAACACAATTGAATGAACAGATCAATGAACAAAAAACAGCATTGGAAACAGCCAATCATGACAAGGACAGTATCATGAACGTTGTGGCGCATGACCTGAGGAATCCTATCGGGGCCATTGCCAATTTCTTAGATATCGTTCAGGTAAAATATGCACATAGTGAAGAAGAAAAAAAAATATTGCATAACAGTCAGCAGGCAGCAGTGAGGTCAATTAATCTGATCAATGATTTATTGGAAATAAATAAAATACAATCGGGTGAATTAGAATTATATCTTTCTTCCACTGATGCAGTTCAGTTAATAAAACAATCCATTCAGCAGGTACAATATAAAACCATTGCCAAACAACAAAATATTGTATTGGATGCTTCCATAGAAAGCGCAATGATAAATGTGGATGAAGAAAAAATACAAAGGGTGTTGGTGAATCTGTTGGATAATGCGATCAAGTTTAGTTATTTGAACGGGCAGATATTGGTGAGGCTTTTTAAAAAAGAAACAAATATTGTCATTGAAATAAAAGATAATGGTATAGGCATTCCTGCAAGTATCATAGATCAGTTATTTACCAATGCTATTACTGTAAAAAGAAAAGGCACACATAATGAACCATCCAATGGTTTGGGCTTATCTATTTGCAAACAAATTGTTGAAGCACATAAAGGTAAAATAGTGGTAACAAGTAAAGAAGGAGAGGGCTCTGTTTTTAGTGTTGAGTTGCCTTTATCTTAATTATCTCAACCCAATATTTTTAATCTTTGTTTTACTTCTTTTATAAATGAAGGGGAGATGATTATTTTTTTTACGGAGGTGATGATTTCTTCTTCTATTACTTCGGTAACAAAACTTAATTGTACTGCTTCGGCACGGTTTACCTGCATAAAATTGCTTTGCAGATGAGCAGGTATTTGAAACTTCAGTGTCATTGCCAGCGAGCTGCGCAAATAATACTCTATTTTATCGGTCAGGGTTAATATGGTATAATTGTCCGATGAACAAAGTACCACCACTTCTTTCCACTCTATACGTTTCAATTTATTGCGGGTTTTAATGAAAAAGAAATCAGCTTCATTATGTTGTTTATAAGCGGCTTCTTTTTGTTCATTAAAATTTTGAATCGCGGTTTGTATGCAGGCAAATAAAGTAGCAGGGCTGGCGGGCTTTTGTAAATAGGCAGCAGGCTTAGCTTTTACGGCTTCAGCAATAATTGTTTTATCGGAAATGCCGGTTATAAAAATAAAAGGTAAGCGATATAAATTATGCAGCATGGTGCCAATTTCAATACCACTGCGACTACCGTTCAAATCAATATCTACGAGAGCAATATCGAAACTTTCTCTGTTCAACAATGTAAGAGCCGTTTCAACAGAGTGTGCAACACCTTTAATACCGAA
>JAGWPQ010000284.1 GCA_028877045.1 Bacteroidota bacterium
CCTTCGATCAGCCTCCATTGCAGTAGGAGGCAGTAAGCTTAGATCCGGATTCTGTCTAGATGGTGTATGTTTCAAGTATGGTTACTGCTTTATTACTTCCTTGTTCAAGTATGGTTCAAGTATGCTTACTGCCTTGTTAAGGCATGGTAAAGGCCTTATTAGTGTATGACAATAGTATGAAAGCGATTTTAGTGCTGTCTTCATACGGTCTTCTTCGTGTTTGACTATTACCTTCTTCGTACCTGCTTCGTATATGCTGCTGTTTCAACGAAGGATGGGCGAAGGAGGTACGAAGGAAACAATAAGCAAGGGACAAGGTTCAAGGGACAAGATACAAGACACAAGGAACAAGGGACAAGGTTCAAGATACAAGACACAAGGAAACAAGGAAACAAGGTACAAGGCACAAGACTCAAGAAATTAAAGCACAAGAATCACGGAAATAAAAGTTGGGCAGGTTCCTCGCTGCGCTCGGGATGACAGGTTACGCCATCACTTTCAGCAATTTCTTTATGGCATGTGCGCTGCGCACCAGTTGGGTATAATCTTTATCGAGGATGGTTACATGCCCCATCTTTCTGCCGGGTTTGGTTTGTGCTTTACCGTATAAATGCACAAACACATTTTCCATTTTCAATACTTCATTCAGGCCTTCATATTTTGCGTTGCCGCTATAACCTTCTTCACCAATAATATTTACAATGGCCGATGGAAGAATGGCATTTGTATTGCCCAAGGCAAATTGCAGCATGATGCGCCACAACATATCGTACTGGCTGCAATAATTTGCTTCGATGGTATGATGCCCGCTGTTATGAACACGTGGCGCCGTTTCGTTTACCCATACCGCATCATCCTCATCTATAAATAATTCAATGGCAAATAAGCCGGGACTTTCCAAGTCCTTCACCACTTTCAAAGCAATGGCTTCGGCACGCCAGTATATTTTTTCGGGAACCTGTGCAGGCGATACCTGATAATCCAGTAAATTTAAAACAGGGTCAAAGACCATTTCGGCAGGAGGGTACACTGCTGTTTCGCCCTTATCGTTCATGGCCACAATGACGGCTAATTCTTTTTTGATGTTCACCATTTTCTCCAGAACCGAATGTCCGTCAAACCCTTTGCTTACATGGGTTTTGTCTTTAATTATCTGAACGCCCTTGCCATCATAACCGCCTTCGGCCAATTTATGAACGGCAGGAAAAAAATGATGGTGATCGTCCAGTTCGTTTTGATTTTGTGTAACAACAAAATCGGAACTGGGTATTTGATGTTGCTGATAAAATTCTTTCTGCCTGATCTTATTCTTGATGATCTTTATGGCTGATGGTTTGGGATAGATCTTTATGCCTTCGCTTTCTAATTTTTCCAAAGCCTCCACATTTACACTTTCTATTTCGATGGTAAGCGCATCAACTTTTTTACCGAAATTATATACGTCATCAAAGTTTTGGATATCGCCTTTTACAAAATGATGGCAGAGATGTGCTGCAGGGCAATGTTTATCGTTCTCCATCACATAGGTTTCTACTACATAATTCGCCGATGCCTGCAAAAGCATCCTGCCCAATTGCCCGCCGCCTAAAATGCCAACTTTCATATTGTAAATAATATGCGGCGAAGATAATCATCGTCATTCTTACCAAATCAATAAAAATCAAAAACAATCATTATTTTCATTGCCGGCAAGCAGGTGCAGGGTATTTATTTATGAAGATCTTGTATTCAGTTTGCAAAAATTCAGCATATTTTAAGGTGGATAAAGGTTAATATTAATTTAATCATGATAACTTTGTTTTTATGAAAACAGTTTTTTGTGCCGTAGCCCTACAGTTACTGTATTATACAGTTGCTGCACAAAATTCTTTTGTCGATCAGCAAAGAAATTTTCCCAAAGTAGAGTTTGCCTTCGAAACAAATATTGATACTTTACAAAAACAATTTGCCGCAGCGCATCTGTCATGGCCACCCAAACAATTGTATATCCGCAGTTTTAAATACGACAGCCAGTTAGAAGTTTGGGTTCGCAACAGCAGCAAAGAAAGTTTTAAATTGTTTAAAACATATAAGGTTTGTGCATTGAGCGGAGGGCTGGGGCCAAAAAGAATGGAAGGCGATTTTCAGGTGCCCGAAGGATTTTATTATATCAATTCATTTAATCCAAACAGCAATTATCATTTATCGTTGGGCATTAATTATCCAAACAATTCAGATGCTTTACTAAGTGATTCTTTAAAACCCGGCGGCGAAATTTATATTCATGGCAATTGCATTACTGTAGGATGTATCCCTATAAAAGATAACCAGATCGAAGAGCTGTATTTGCTCGCTTCTTTTGCAAAAGATAATGGCCAGGACTATATTCCTGTACATATTTTTCCTATACGCTATAATAATCCTAAGAGTTCCGAATACCTACTGAAAACCACCAAGGACGACCCGGAGTATCAACATTTTGCTACCCGGTTAAAAGAAGTCTATGATCATTTTGAACAGCACAAAAAATTGCCGCTTATTTCTGTAAACAGGAAGGGCGATTATGTTGTGTTGAATTAAAATTAGTTGAACAGTAGATATAAACTTGATGAGGATATTTTCGAAATATAAATTATCGGGCTCTAATGTTTTATTGCTAAGCATTTGTTTAGTAGTCATTATTTCTATTTTGTTGATGAACATTTTGAACTCGAGGAATCTATCCGATCTGCGTTCATCCATCGATACTTTATCAAAACCAAATACAACCATTAAAACTTTGCACAGCACCAATCAGGAATTGCTGGTGGCTGAAAATAAGTTCAGGATCTATTTAAGCACAGGCGACACGAGCTATAAAAAACAATTTGTTGGTCATATCAATCATATTGTTTCCAATCTCGAACTGGTACAGCATTCCGAAGACAGTGTTCAAATTGCGCAGGTACTGTCGGGCCTGTCAAAAAAAATAAAATTGGCCGATGCCATCAGTACATTAAAACATTTATCAGATTCGGTCTCAAATACATTAAGCAATGTTTCGGTAAATTCTTTATACAAACATCCTATCAGGGTTGAAAAAATAAATACCGATATCTTAAAAAAATATTACCAAACAGATACCTTAAAAGCGGTTGCAGAAAAAAAAGGTTTCTTTAAAAAACTGGGAGGATTATTTTCTAATAAGGATGATACAAAATATAAACTGGTGAAAGGGGATAGCTCTGCAACACAGGACAGTACTCAATCTGCCGTCACTGCCACAATAAATAATCTGTCGATCGACATTCAAAAATTCTATCAGAATTCATTAAATAAAGAATTGGATATCCGACGCAGATTAAATGAAAGCGAAAAGGTTTTAGCCGAAACCAATCTTTCCATCATCAACCAATTAAACAATGCATTGAACATTGTTTTGCAGAAAGAAGAGGAGCAGGAACTGGGCCGAAATAATGTGGCCATACTGAATGCATCCAATGCCAGGAACAGCATGCAAAACCTGTCGTGGGTTTCGTTTATCATTATCCTGATCATTGCTTTGATATTGATCTATAATATCAAACAAACTATTCAATACGAAAAAGATATTCTTGAATCGAGGGAAAGAGCCGAAAAGCTGGCAATTACCAAAACACGTTTCCTCAATAATATGAGCCATGAGATACGTTCACCGTTAACGTCTATCATTGGCTTTACCGAACAATTGGAAAGTACCGAGACTGATGAAGACAAGAAAAAGTTTCTGCAGGCCATTCACGCTTCATCCGATCATTTATTGAATACGGTAAATGATGTACTCGACTATTCAAAACTGGATGCGGGCAAATTGATGCTGGAAAAAGAACCATTCCGTATCGGCGATACCATCGAAGAGATCATTTATTCGTTTACCATACACGCCGAAAAGAAAGGCATCCAGTTAAACAGCAATTTACAGATCGAGAAAGAACTGAGAGTGATGGGTGATGAGTTTCGTCTTAGGCAAATTCTTTTTAACCTTATAAGCAATGCCATCAAGTTCACATCGAAAGGAAGTGTTACGGTTACAGCAAGCGCATTATGGAAGAGTGAAAATGAGATTGATCTGAAAGTTGAAATATTAGATTCAGGCGCCGGCATTCCCGATGATCAGCTGGATATGATCTTCGAAGAATTTGCACAGGCAACCAATAATAAAATGGGTGGCCGCAGGTCCATAAAAGGTACCGGCCTGGGATTGCCTATTTGTAAGATGCTGGTTGAAATGCAGGGTGGAAATATTACTGTACAAAGTGAAATAAATAAAGGATCTTTATTTACAGTTAATATACCTTATCAAGTGGCTCAGGAAGAAGAAAGATCAATATCCTCAACAGTTGAAGGTTCTTCAACTGCTCCCTCTTTCTTTTTCGGAAAGAAAGCTTTGATCGTAGAAGATAATGACATGAACATTTTGCTTCTAACTTTATTGCTTAAAAAATATTTTCTTGATTACGATGTGGCAAAGGATGGAGAAACAGCACTTGATCTTTTCAATTCAAATAAATACGATATCGTTTTAACAGATATCAATGTTCCTAAATTAACCGGCGATCAGTTGGCTGCTGCCATCCGCAGATCGGACGATTCGGTAAAATGCAAACTGCCCATCATTGCATTAACAGCCAGTGTTATTGCTGATGATCTTGATGCGTATTTAAAAACAGGCATCAACGATATTTTGATCAAGCCTTTTAAGGAAGCCGATTTTAAAACTATCCTGATAAAATATTTAGAGAGTAAAACTACTGCCGTTACTGCATGATCAACGGTACACAGCCTGCATGGTTTCTTTTGTTTTTTGAAGCAGTACAACATCTTTATCAACCAGCATCTTATTCATTATTTTTTCGTTGTAATGACGGATAGTGAGCAGGCTCAGATCTTTCTCTACCTGCACATCAAAAAGATCTGATACAGCTATGGCAAACTTTTCTGTTTTTTCTTTTTGATCGTCCAAGCATAATTGCACATTGATAGCACCTGTTTGAATGATGTTTGGTTTGATCTTTACAAGAGAGAAGGTTTTATACAATTCGGCCATCAGTTTTTCCCCCACAAAAGAATAATCCTTACTTTCCAAATGCAGCAAAGCTTGTTTTTGTTTGATAACAATGATGGGAGGAAGATTCTTAATATGATTTTTATGGATGATGGTTCCTTCGGCGGCGGGATCTAAAAAACATTTTACCAGCAACGGGATACCCTTATTCTGCAAGGGTTTGATGGTTTTTGGGTGAATGACCTGTGCACCGTAAAATGCCATTTCTATCACTTCGTCAAAGCTTAATTCTTTGATGACTTTTGCATCTGCAAATGTTTTTGGATCGGCATTCATCACACCTTCCACATCTTTCCAGATAGTTACACTTTGGGCATTTAAGATATTGGCAAAAACAGCAGCAGTATAATCGCTGCCCTCTCTTCCCAAAGTAGTGCTTTCGTTTTCATCAGTGGCACCAATAAAACCCTGTGTGATGGTGATACTATTTTGAGAAGATGATTGCAGTTGATCAATAGCAGTCTTTGTTCTTTCCCAGTCAATGCCGGCATCTCTGAAATTATTATCGGTTCGTATCACATCACGAACATCGATCCATTTATTTTTAATTCCCGATTCATTCAAATAATGACTGATGATACAGGTACTTAATAATTCGCCGCAACAAACGATCTGATCATAATAATAATCAAATTCGCGAACAGGTTTATCG
>JAGWPQ010000285.1 GCA_028877045.1 Bacteroidota bacterium
AAGTGAATTGTAACACAGCATCGCGATTGATATGCAGATTAACATTGCTTAATAAAACTACGGGACCTGTTAACCAATAGCCGCCGGGAATTAATACTACACCGCCGCCATTTTTATTACAGGCAATGATTGCTCCGTTAATTGCTTTGGTATTTAAAGTTATTCCGTCAGCTACAGCACCAAATTTTTTTATATTAAATGTGTCTTTTTTAAATTGAGTTGAAAGAACCGGTGGCAATTCTGATAATGTCTGAGCTGTTGAATACTGAACTATCAGAAAGCTGAAAAGAGTAAATAAAATATAGCAAAATCGTTTCATCGGTAAAAAGTTGGTTGTCCGGTTTAAATCGATAACAAGTGTACGCACATATTTATTTATTATAAGGTCTTTAGCCTGATTTATTTACGCAATCGATTTCGTTATATTTTATTGATCAAAAAAAATTGAGATTAGTTGATTCCCTAAAAAAAATGTTACTTTATAAATTGTAAAACGCCGCCTTTCAATTGACTTACATGAAATTCGAAGCCGTTACCATAAAAGATATAGCAAAAGCATTGGGGCTTTCGACTTCCACCGTAAGTCGTGCTTTGCGTGACAGCTATGAGATCAGCGAGGAGACAAAGCAATTGGTCTTAAATTATGCAAAAGAGATCAATTACAGACCCAATCCCATTGCGCTGAGCTTGAAAGAAAAAAAGAGCCGGACAATTGGAGTTGTAGTTTCAGAAATTGCCAATAGCTTTTTTTCCCAAATTATAAACGGAATTGAATCGATCGCACATAATAAAGGATATAATGTGATCATCACTCAAAGTTTGGAGAGTTACGAAAGAGAGGTTGCCAATATGCAATTCCTATCATCCCGATCCATCGACGGATGTTTAGTGTCGGTTTCGGTTGAAACAAATAATTATGATCATATTCTGGATCTGCATAAAAGAGGTTTCAATATTGTCAGTTTCGATCGGATTATAGATCCTATAGAAACACACAAAGTAAAAGTCGACAATTTCAAAGGCGCTTATGATGCTACCGAACATTTAATAAATAGCGGCTATAAAAATATTGCCATTCTTGTATCAGGTGCATCACTTTCCATTACAAAAGAAAGATTGGCAGGATATCAAAAAGCATTGGATGATCATAATATTCCATTCAATGATAAATATTTGAAAGTTTGCAGTCATGCCGGAATGACCTATGAAGAAGTGGAACAGGCCATGAATGAATTAATGACGATGAAACCAAAACTGGATGCCGTTTTTTCGGCATCGGACAAATTAACTACCAGTCTCGTAAAATATTGTAAACTAAAAAAGATCAATATCCCTGAAACGATTGGTGTAATTGGTTTCAGTAATGTTGACTTCATGGAATTATTGACACCGGCCTTATCTGTTGTAAGGCAACCCGCATTTGAAATGGGCAGAACCGCAACCGAACTTTTATTAAAGATGATCGAAAGTAAAAGACCGGTTACTGATTTTGAGAATATTATTTTACATACCCAATTAATCGTAAGAGATTCATCAGTAAAGAAAAAATAGCCTTTAAGTAGGATAACACTACTTATTTTCTGAAGCCGAAACCCTGCACCATTCTATGTCAGCATATCCGGCATCATTTGTTCCAATATTACTGCTGCAGAAAAATCCAAACTTAGCACCGATCCATTTGCCGGCTTTTGC
>JAGWPQ010000286.1 GCA_028877045.1 Bacteroidota bacterium
GATTTTTCTTATTCGTATAATGAACCAATGACGAAAAGATATTTTTCGCATCCTGCATTCGGCAATTATCCGGTGGTGGGTGTAAGCTGGAAACAAGCAGTTGCATTTTGTCATTGGCGAACACATTATTTAAACAGTGCTTTAGAAAAGAAAAAATTAGCTGTTGAAAGTGATTTCAGATTACCAAGTGAAGCTGAATGGGAATATGCTGCACGTGGCGGCAGAACCGGATCTCCATTTCCTTGGGGTGGTCCGTATATCAGAAATAAAAAGGGATGTTTGTTGGCAAACTTTAAACCTGGTAGAGGTAATTATGCCGAAGATGGCGGATTTTATACTGTAAGAGCCGATGCATATTGGCCAAATGATTATGGTTTATATAATATGGCCGGTAATGTTGCTGAATGGACAAGTTCATACTTCAACGAAAGTGCTTATAATTTTATGTCGGATATGAGTCCTGATGTTCGATATGATGCCAAAGACAGCGATCCTCCATTGATGAAGAGAAAAGTAATACGTGGTGGCAGTTGGAAAGATGTAGGATTTTATTTGCAAACAAGTACCCGGGCTTTCGAATATCAAGATACATCGAAATCTTATATTGGCTTCCGTTGTGTAATTGATCTTGCTCCAAAAATGAAAAAAGGTAAATAATAATATTTTCAATCACAGATTATAAAAATTTATTCCAAAAAAATTTTTTAAATACATAATTCATTTTCCGGAATCATCAAATCAAAATTTAAAATTAAGTACAATGGCAGCTGCAATCCCTCCTAAAGTAAGTAAGATAGTTGATGTATTTGTTTCTATTGCTGCGGCAGTAGTTATTTGGGGTGCGTTAAGAAAAATTCTGCATGCCGAGGATGCAGACTTATGGTTGAGAATTGGGTTATCAACAGAAGCAGGCGTGTTTTTAGTTTATGGTCTTTTATATTTATATTATCCGGCACTTGATGATCATGAAGTACATCTTCCCGGTCAGCAGAAAGTAGAAACATCTCCATTGGTTGCTTTGAATGATATGTTTAAAGAAGCCGGTTTAAGTCAGGAGCATTTAACAAAACTGGGTGGTAGCTTTGAAAAGCTTAGCACAACTGTATCTCAGATGAGTGAGATCGCAGATGTTGTTAAGGCTACAAGCGATTTTTCTGCAAAAACAAAAGAAGCATCAGCAGCCTTAAGTTCTGTAACAGGAGCTGTTAATATTGCTACAACTTCTTTGGCAGGATTTAATGCAGCTTCTGAGAATACAAAACAGTTTCACTCACAAGTTCAGATTTTAACCAAAAATTTATCTTCTTTAAATACAATCTACGAACTGGAATTACAAGAAAGCAATAATCATTTAAAATCATTAAATCAGTTCTATGGTAAGTTGGCACAAGCTTCGTCTGCGATGAACAGCAGTGCCGATGATGCGATGAGAGCAAAAGAACAGATCACAGAATTAGCCACTAATCTTAGTAAATTAAATCAGGTATATGGAAATATGCTTACCGCTATGCATGGAGGCAGATAATTTTTTTGGAGAATGATTAAATTTATAATTCACAATACTAATTGTAAATAGAAATGTCGCTACCTAAAGAGCCACGGCAAAAAATGATTAACCTGATGTATTTGGTGCTGACAGCAATGTTGGCATTGAATGTATCATCAGAAATATTGAATGCTTTTAAAACAGTTAATACCAGTTTGAATAACGCAAATAAAAGTATTGACAATAATAATACTACTACTTTTAAGTCATTTGAAGAAATGATTAATGATCCAAAGACTAAAGAGAAAGCGATTATATACAAACCAAAAGCTGATAGTGTAAGAAAAATATCAGAAGAAATTTCTAATTATATCGAAGGGTTGAAAACCGATTTAAAACAGGCTGCAGGATTGAAAATTGAAAACGGAGAAGAAAAATTTGCTGAAGAAAGTTTAGAAATTCCAACAAACTTATTTGTTAATAAGGGCAAAGGGAAAGAATTATTGCAGAAACTGACAGAATTTAAAAAGAATATTTTATCAATAGATGATCCTGAAATCAGAGAGAAATTTGAAAATACATTACCATTAGATTTATCAGTTCCCAAATCAAAATCTGGTAACTCTAAAATGACATGGACAATTGCGTATTTCCACATGACACCTACTATCGCGGCTTTAACGATTTTGAGTAAGTTTCAAAACGATGTAAAAAACAGTGAAGCTGCTGTTGTAGATTTTTTGCATAGTAAAGTCGGGGAAGTAAAAGTTCAATACGATCAGTTTGCGGCTATTGCAACTGTAGATAAAGCTTATGCAATGGAAGGTGATGAGATTCATATCACAGCTGGTGTTGGTGCATTTAGTGCAGCAGCAAAACCAAGTATTACAATTAACGGGGCGTACCAAAGTTTACAGAGCGATGGAACTGCAAATTATACTACACGTGTTTCGGGTGTAGGCGATCATACAGTGAACGTTAATATCGAAATCACAAAACCGGATGGTACAAAAGTTATTGTTCCAAAGACGGTAAAATATACGGTAGGTATGCCAAGTGGCGCATCTATTTTTTTAGAAAAGATGAATGTTGCGTATATCGGTGTTGATAATCCGATTACAGTTTCGGGTGGTAGTGTTGGTAGCGAAAAAGTAAATGTAAGTTTTACCGGTGGAGGTGATGTGAAAAATTTAGGTGGTGGAAAATATATTATCGATCCGACAACAACAGGCGAACAAAAATTAATTGTTGATGCTGCCGGGAAAAAATTTCCATTCCCGATCAGATGTAAATATTTACCTAATCCCGTTGCAGTTGTTTCTGAAAAACAAGGTGGAGCTATTTCTGCTGCTGAATTTAAAGCACAGGGTGGTTTGATTGCCAAATTATTGGAATCTGATTTTGATGCACGTTTTCAGGTGATCAGCTATAGATTAGGTGCTTATGGCGGATCGATTTCTTCACCACTTGATTATTTGAATAATGGCCCGAGATGGACTGGCGATGCTGCAAGTTTGGTAGGCCGTGCTTCACCAGGAACCAAAATATACTTCGATGATATTCGTGTTAAAGGTCCTGATGGTCGTGAACGTCAATTACCAAGTATATTTTTCACTTTAAGATAATAAGATATATTTTATATGAAAAAATTGCTTCTTTTTTTGCCGCTGATTTGTTTTGTTATTGTTGCGGAAGCACAGACAAAAAAACCTGTACGTAGAAAAACCGTAAACAGAAATAGAACTGTTGTTAATACAAGAGCCAATCAGCAACGCATAACTGATAGTTTGAATGCTGCTGCGAGAATCTCAGATTCTCTGGCATTGGTTAAGAAGGCCGACAGTATTAAAGTTGCTTCGATGGCTGCCATGGCAGCTGCAGATACAACTCCTAACTTAGGAGTTGATTCGGTTAGCGTTTCTCTTCGTAACGATAATGCCGTTGATAAATCGATCATAAAAGTTCGTGTTCCGTTGGAGTATGAATATATACGAGAAGATAATGCTGTGTACAGGCAAAAGGTTTGGCGTGTGATTGATACCAAAGAAAAAATGAATTCCCCTTTTAATTATAATGCTGATGATGATAATGGCAACCAACGATTTATTTCTATTTTATTAACTGCCCTTAAAAAAGGAGCGGCTAATGGCGGTGTTGATGCATTTAATCCGATTGATGACAGGTTTACAACGCCGTACACTTATAAACAAATCGCACAAAGTTTAGTTGGAAAACCAAGACATCAGGAAGTTCCAGACTGGGCAAAAGATCCTGATGGAAGTAAGGGCATTAAAAAAGATTCAATAATCATTGATGAATTTGATCCAAGCAAGATTTCAAAATTCGAATTAAAGGAAGAAGTTGTTTTTAGTAAACAGACTTCAAGAATGTTTGTACGTGTTTTAGGAATTGCCCCTTTACTGGATGTTTTTAATGATAATGCTGATGGAACAAGAACTTTCAGATATTCTAAACCTGTTTTCTGGGTTTATTATCCTGACCTCAGGGGAATTTTAAGCAGGTACGAAGTGTTTAATCCCAAAAATTCGGGCGCAAGAATGACCTGGGAAGACTTATTTGAAAGCAGGATGTTCAGCAGTTATATTGTCAAAACAACTTTGGATAATCCCCAGAATAAAGATTTACTGCAATTGGCCAAAGAAGACCATTTGTTTATGCTCTTGCAGGGAGAAAAGATCAAAGAAAAAATATTCAATTACGAACAGGATCTTTGGCAGTATTAACAGGTGTTCATAAATGTATAAAAGATTAAAGGAGAGGCGTTTAGCTTCTCCTTTTTTATTCAATCCTTTCTGATATAATAAATATGTAAAAAAAAACAATGAAACTTATTGTTTTATTGTTAACTATTCTATACTTTCGTAACGGTTTTTCATAGGATATTGGATTTTAAAAACGGGGCTGGATTTTTATCCTGGCCCTTTTTTATTTTATGGACTACTGTTTATTTGCATTAAAGTAATCCCATATCAGTTTTGATTTGACAATGCCGATAAGCTCGGCCAACTCTGTTTGTGTTTTACTTCGGATCGTATTTACCGACTTATATTTTTTTAATAATTGATCGGCTGTATGTTTGCCAATTCCTTTAATTTCTGCGAGCTCATTTTTAAATGTCCCTTTCGATCTTTTATTTCTGTGAAAGGTAATTCCGAAATTATGTACCTCATCACGAATCCGTCTCAGCAATTTTAAACTATCGCTGTCCCATGGAAGTTTAATAGATTTTGTATCCTGTTTAAAAAAAAGTTCTTCTTCGTTTTTTGCCAAACCAACCAACGTCATTTTACCATTCAGCTTCAATTGATTTATACTTTCTAAAGCTGCACTTAATTGCCCTTTGCCGCCGTCTATGATAACAAGCTGAGGTAATGGTCCATTCTCTGCAATAAGTCTTTTATATCGCCTGTAAACAACTTCTTTCATGCTGGCAAAATCGTTTATCCCTTTCACCGTTTCTACATTAAAATGCCGGTAATCTTTTTTGCTTGGCACCCCATTCTTAAAACAAACCATCGCTGAAACGGGATAACTTCCCTGAAAATTAGAGTTGTCGAAACATTCAATGTGAACAGGCAATTCACTTAATTGTAAATATTTTTTTAATTCATGCAGCACATTCTTTTTCTCATCCTCATTTTTTTCTTCAAGATGTAATATTCTTTTTCTTCTGATCTCATCTTTATAATAATTTACATTTTTTAAAGATAGATCAAGCAGTTTCTTTTTATCGCCTGCCTTCGGAACTGTAATAATTATTTCATTATCGGGGTATTCAATTTTAAACGGAACAATTATTTCCTGCGATAAACTATTGAATGTTTCTCTTAAATTGATGATA
This sequence comes from Bacteroidota bacterium, assembly GCA_028877045.1. GTDB lineage: Bacteria > Bacteroidota > Bacteroidia > Chitinophagales > Chitinophagaceae > CAIQDX01. The sequence goes on from JAGWPQ010000286.1 coordinate 5,349, forward strand.
GCAAAACTTAAAACGTCCTCATCTGTTTCTTCCAGTTTTGTTTCTAACTGCACAGTATGTGTTTGAACAATGGTTCCGTTTTGAACCATCAAATAATTAACGTAAGCAATATCGTCTTCTTTCAAAACAGAAAACACATCGATATTATTTAAGCGTGTATTTACAATTACAGATCTGGCTTTATAATTTTCTAAATGCTCGATTTTCTTTTTAATTAATTCTGCTTTTTCGAAAGCAAGATCGGCGGCATGTTCACGCATCTCTTTTTTGAAATGATCAATTACGGTTCCCAAATTACCTTTCAATATTTCTTTTATTTGCTGAATGCCTTCGGCATAATCCTGCGCCGATTGCAGTGCTTCACAGGGCCCTTTGCAGTTGCCTAAATGATATTCGAGGCAAACTTTAAATTTCTTTTTTTGAATGTTTGAATCGGTGAGATTCAGTTTGCAATTACGAAGCGGGATATATTGTTTTATAAAATCTATCAACTCTCTCACTTTTCCCGAAGAAGTAAATGGCCCTAAATATTCGGAACCATCGTTCAATTTTTTTCTCGTTAAAAAAATCCGTGGGAAGGGCTCTTTTTTAATGACGATAAACGGATATGTTTTATCGTCTTTTAAACAGATATTGTATTTGGGCTGGAATTGTTTGATGAGTGCATTCTCCAATAAAAAAGCATCTTGCTCTGAATCTACAATAGTAAATTCAAGATGATGAATATGCTGAACTAATTCATGTGTTTTGTAACTCGTGAACGTTTTGGAAAAATACGAACTCACTCTTTTTCGCAAATCTTTTGCCTTCCCAACATAAATTAATTCTTTGCTTTTGGAAAAATATTTATAGATGCCCGGCTGATGCGGAATAGTGGCGGCAATATGCTGAAATTGTTCTGCTGTCATTAATATGATTTATCATTCCAAATAATGGTAGTTTCTTCTTCCGATCCTTTTCGATTGTTCCCGAAGGTTGATCTGATTATCTGAAAACTTTTACCAATTTTCCAATTGAGTTGTTCATTCATAAAATAATCTCCTTTATTAAAATAGCTCCGTATAAAAATTCTTTTGGGCTTATTGTTTTTATCATCCAATAAAACAATAACGTTTTTGATATCTGAAATAGAATCGGTTGTTGAATATAAGAGCGTAATACTTTTTGTTGTAAGATCATGAAAAACCGATTCTCTAAACATCGATTTTAATGGTTGCTTTGTGATATCTTTTTTCAGAAACAAATCTGCAAGCAACATAAAATCATCTACTGAAATTGTTACCGAATCTCTTTTTCCGGGTTTATGAGAAGTGATTTTATAGATATGATAAGGATTTTGCTGTACATGTTTCATATCATTTTTAATAAATTCATTCACAGGAAAAAAAACAGTTGTATCGACAGCAGGTGTGCTGGCAGCAGCATTTTTTTTCTTGTTCGTGCATTGTGTAAATGCAATAACAATAAGGATTGGCAGTAAAACATATTTGTACATGCCGTAAAATTATTCTAAATCCGAATAATCAAAACTTAAAAATTAATGCAGAAAGAATTATTTAAAAAGCGGTGTTGCAAAACCAACTTTAAAGCCATAATCTAAACGGTATTCTTTAATGGGATAAACGTCATTGTAAGTTGGTAAATGCTGATAACGTAATTGCGGACCCAAGTACCATTTTACATTTCCTGTTTTATAAGTTAGATTAAATTCAAGGCTTGAATTAAAATTCCATTTGCGAAAGAATGGTGCGCCGTTAGCATAATATTTATAATCAGTAGAAATCATATACACATTCTTATTCAAAGTAAATGTTGGCTGAATAGATGCACTGGCACTTAAACCAAATTTTTTGCCCTGAAGAAAATCCCATTGGAATCCAATTGGGATAGATATTTGGTATAATTTATTATCAAGCTTGGTGCTGTAATATCCGTTGGTACCTGTACTGTTGCCAAACATAGATGCAATGCTGACAGAATCTAAGCGATTGTTTTGAACAAATGCAATGGTCGCCATTCCATAAGTTTGCGTTGCATCGATATAATATTGGCGAATATTAAATTGCAAACCTGTTTTAAGTTTAAAATTATGTGTGAGATCATATAGTATTCCGGCACCCAATTCCATTCCCAATGCAGGAGTATGGCGAACGCTGTTATTTACATTTGCAGTTGGGCGATTTTGTGATAAAGACATTGTTGTTGGCTGCGCGTAACTTAATCTTGAATTATCTTCTTCTAATTTGCGATAACTTATAGAAGGTGTAATATAAAATTGTAATTCAAATCCGGATGGTTTTTTTATTGCCTTCTTTGTTTCAAAACCAAATTCATTCAAATAATTATCAGCATTATTTTCTTCAGATTGAATACTTGACTTACCTGATAAGCCCTGATACTTACTTTTCTTTGCGGTTGTTGCAGTTGCAGTAATAGCAGCAGAATTTGAATTTTGATTAATGTACGCAAATTCATCAACCATATTCGAATTATCGACCAATAAATTTGTTTTTAAAACAGGATCTGTATGAGGCAAGGAGATGTTGACGACAGATTTGTTTTGAGTAACAATTTCAATTGATGGATTTATTTTTTCCGGAATAATCAATTCAGCAGCGTTATCAAATTTATTTTTATCATTGATGGCTGCGAATGTTTCTTTGGTGTAATTATTAAGATTTATCTGATGCTCTAATGTTTCGGTTTCATTTGCAGTATTTATTTCGGCAGGTGCATTTGAAATAACAATATTATTCCCTTGCTTAAGAACAATCGTATTTGTTTTGGTGATGATCGTTTTTGGAGGATAATTAAAAACAGTAGAAACAGTTAATGTTAGAATTATGGCAATGGCTATGAAAGTGAGTGCAGGCCAAGATGGATTACCATGCAATTGGGTACGAATATTTTCCCATACATGTTCTGATGGATACATTTTGTGCGCCTCCACCTCATCCATGAGATATTGGTCTAATTCGTCGTTTCTGTTAAACTTGTTTTCCATCGTCACACATTATCGTTAGTTCAAGACTGCAAGCCATTTGAAATCCTCTTTTGGTTTTTCAATAATTCTCTTTTTAATCAATATTGTTTCAAGCATAGCCTTTGCCCTTGTAAACTGGCTTCGGCTGGTACTTTCTTCTATATCTAACATTTCTCCGATTTCTTTGTGACTATAACCTTCAATTGCATATAAATTCAATACGGTCTTATATCCAACCGGTAATAATCTAATGCATTCCACTACTTGTTTTCCTTGCATAATTGAAGCAATTGTTTCTTCTTTAGATGGTTGATTTTGAGCATATAACAAATCAACATTCTCATTAAATTTTTTATACTTCTTCAAAAAATTGATACAAGTATGAACAATAATTCTTCTTATCCAACCTTCAAATGCACCCTTATTTTGAAAAGTATGTATTTGAGTAAAGACCTTTATAAACGCTTCCTGCAACATATCTTCAGCATCTTCTCTGCTTTGTGCAAACCGATAACACACCGATAACATTTTTGGGCTGTATCTGCTATACAATTCCCTTTGTGAAAAAGGATCGTTATGCAAACAACCAGCTATTATTGCTTGTTCCGTCATTGTGGGGTAAAATTTACCCTTTAAATATAGGACATTATTCATTTCCAAAAGCTGCATAATAAAATTTCATTTAAGGTTTATTTTAACTAA
>JAGWPQ010000287.1 GCA_028877045.1 Bacteroidota bacterium
CATGCAAATGTTCCGATGCTGATTCAAAGAATATTTTTTCCGTTTTTATTTATTGGATTTGGTGTGTTCACTGCATTGTTCCCATTTCATACATGGGTGCCCGATGGCCACTCGTCTGCACCAACAGCGGCATCAATGTTTTTGGCCGGGATATCAATGAAATTAGGTGGTTACGGATGTTTGCGTGTAGCCACTTATTTAATGCCCGGTGCTGCACACGAATATCAGTGGATCATCATTTTATTATCGACGATCGGAATTATTTATGGTGCATTCGCCACCATGATGCAGAAAGATCTAAAATATATCAACGCATATTCATCGGTTAGTCATACCGGTTTTGTTTTGTTCGGCATTGGTATGTTAACACGAACATCTATTAATGGTGCAGTGATGCAAATGGTATCGCACGGATTAATGACAGCCCTTTTCTTCGCCGCCATTGGAATGATCTATAGCCGTGCACATACAAGAATGGTAGATCAGTTAGGTGGTTTATTAAAAGTAATGCCTTTCATTTCAACAGTGTTTGTGATTGCAGGTTTAACTTCATTGGGGTTACCGGGCTTTAGTGGATTTGTTGCAGAGATGACGGTGTTCATGGGCTCATGGCAAAATGCAGATACTATGTATCGCTTTGCTACCATTTTAACCTGTGCCTCGATCGTAGTTACTGCGGTTTATATTTTACGCGCTACGGGCAGATCGATAATGGGACCAATTATAGATTCGCATTTTGATCATTTGACCGATGCAGGATGGAATGAAAAATTTGCTGCAGGATTATTGATTGTTGCCATTGTTGCCATTGGTATTGCACCATTTTTATTAACCAATTTAATTGGTTCGGGAACAGATGCGATCATGGATAAAGTGTTGATGATTGTAAAATAAATAACGAATATAAAATAAGGAATATTGAATAAAGAAATAAGAAGATACTGATTTTATCATTCTGCATTCTTTATTCATTATTCAATATTAAAAACAAATTTATGTTGAATGATTTTTTGATATTGATGAAACAAGAATTGGTAATTACGGTTATCATTTTCATTTTGCTTTTTATTAAAGTTGGAAGCAAAGACTGGAAGAATGAAAGCCTTTTAAAACTCATCAATGTTTTATTGCTCTTGAATGTTGTATTTAGTTTCATTGGCAATCAGGAAGGTGTTTTATTCAATGACATGTTTAGAACAAACGATCTGATCTCTTTCGAAAAAGGAATATTAAGTTTAGGTACTTTAATTATTTCGCTGTCATCTTATTCATGGTTACAAAACCATAAACATGTTGCAGAATTTTACATGTTACTGCTCTCCACTTTATTGGGAATGTTTTTGATGATCTCTTCGGGGCATTTATTAATGTTTTATTTAGGATTAGAATTATCAACTATTCCGTTAGCAGCCATTGCCAATTTCGATTTAGATAAACGCCGCTCGTCCGAAGCTGCATTTAAATTAATTATTTCGTCGGCATTTTCTTCGGGATTATTATTATTTGGTATTTCGCTGGTGTATGGCACAACAGGAACATTATTATTTTCCGAATTGGCGCAAACCCTTACCGGCACGCCGATTCAGATATTTGCATTCATATTATTATTTGCCGGGTTTGCATTTAAAATTTCTGTTGTTCCTTTTCATTTATGGACAGCCGATGTGTACGAAGGTTCGCCCGTAGCAGTAACATCTTATCTCTCCGTAATTTCAAAGGGAGCAGTTTTATTTGTATTTGTTTCGGTTTTATACACTGCATTCAAACCATTAGTAACAACATGGTACAATATGTTGTTCATCCTTTCGGTATTGACAATTATTGTTGGAAATTTATTTGCCATCCGCCAAAATAATTTAAAACGTTTCCTTGCATTTTCGTCCATTGCACAAGTTGGTTTTATTTTAATTGGTGTATCGGGATGTTCGCAGGCAGGAACAGCATCGGTTATTTATTTTATTTTGATCTATGTGTTTTCAAACCTTGCAGCATTTGCTGTGATCTCTTTCATCAGTGCGGTTACGGGTAAAGAAACAATTGATGATTATAAAGCTTTGTATAAAACAAATCCATTTTTAAGTTGGGTGATCACCATCGCGTTATTTTCATTAGCTGGCGTTCCGCCAACAGCAGGCTTTTTTGGTAAATATTTTCTGTTGATGGCCGGTGCTGGAATTGCAGGAAGCAAAGGATTGATCATTTGGATCATCATTGCTGCATTGAATTTGATCGTTTCTTTCTATTATTATTTAAGAGTGGTGAAAGCAATTTTTATGGATGCAAACGAAACGCCGATTGAAAAATTATCTATTCCTTTTTTACCAAAACTTGCAATGATAATTTGTGTTGCCGGTATTGTGTTAACAGGATTGTTCAGTTTTATTTACGAATATATTTTCTCATTAAGCAGCGGTTTTTAACTTATTACTTCTAACATCTAACTTATTTTATTATGGCGATCAATCAAAATCATACGGTAGAAGAATTGAATGGTGTAAGATGTGCCATCGTTGAAAAAAATATCTCTCAGGAAAGAGCAGAATTTCTAAAAACTTTATTAGAGTTTAATAAATATGAAGTAATTGTTGCTGTGGCATCGCCGCCAAAAGCCGCTCCTGCAAAGCCTTTGGCCGAAGGTGAAGCTGCGCCGCCACCTCTGCCACCTGCCCCTGAAAAATTTATTGTTGGGGTAACTGATTTTTCGTTCAATGCCATCAATGCAATCTTCAGTCGCATGTTACATTCACTCGACGGGCATATTGTTACGCAGGCATATTGGTATCAAAAAGAATCCATATCACACGATGAGATACCTTATTACGAAAGAAATATCTGATCAAAAAAAATAAATCAATCTTATAAAATAAAAAGGAACTCCTCTCGAAGTTCCTTTTTGGTTTTTCATGTAAAAGATGGGGCTTAGTTATTGCATTGCCTTTATAATTAAACTAAAAACAAGCTTGTAAAATGATTTGATAATAATTTTCGTAATAACGTTTTATAGGATCGAAACCATTACCATTAAGAACCGTTTTATTAGCAAACCGTTGCCTCGTTAATTACTTTATATATAAAAAAAGGAATCCTTTTCGGGATTCCTTTTACATTTTATATGAGCAATCACTAGAGGCCTTTTAATGTTACCAAACGATCCCATTTATTTTGTCGACCAGCTTCTGCCTGATGCAAAAATTCTTCTGCCAATTCAGGGTTCTTTGCTTTAATTAAATTAAACCTGTTTTCATGATACATAAAATCGCTTAAAGGTATGCTTGGTTCTTTTGAATCGATCACAAAGCGTTGTCCTTTTTCTTTCAGCGGATTATAATGGAACAAAGGCCAGTAACCCGATTTAACTGCGAAGTCTTGTTCTTCAGCACCATGAGCCATATCAATTCCATGAGCAATACAATGGCTGTATGCAATAATTAATGATGGGCCGGGAAATGCTTCAGCTTCCAAAATTGTTCTTACAGTATGTGCATCGTTTCCACCCATTGCAATTTGTGCAACGTAAGCAGTACCGTGTGCAATAGCTTGTAATGCCAGATCTTTTTTACCTGTTGTTTTTCCATTCACAGAAAACTTAGCACTTGATCCGATAGGGGTTGATTTTGATTTTTGTCCGCCGGTATTAGAATACACTTCTGTATCCAATACCATGATGTTTACATTTTCGCCGGTTGATAACACATGATCCAATCCGCCATAACCAATATCATAAGCCCAGCCATCACCACCAATGATCCATACAGATTTTTCTGCAAGAAAATCAGCTAAGTGAAATAAATTAAGTGCAGCTACAGATCTTTGTCCGCGTAAACGATGTTTCAATTCTTTGATCAATTCATGTTTAGTGTGCACTTCAGCTTCAGTAATTTCTGGGGCGTTAATAATTGTATCAACTAAATCATCTCCGACAACATGTCGCATTTCATTCAATAAAGAAATTGCTGAAAGTTTCTTTTGTTCGTTGGCCAATTTAATTCCCAAACCAAATTCGGCATTGTCTTCAAATAATGAATTTGCCCAGGCCGGTCCAACACCTTCTTTATTTTTAGTCCATGGTGTTGTTGGTAAATTACCACCAAAGATTGATGAACATCCTGTTGCATTTGCAACGATCATTCTTTCGCCAAATAATTGAGTAATCAATTTTAAATATGGAGTTTCTCCGCAACCCGCACATGCACCTGAGAATTCAAACAACGGTTGGAAGAATTGAGAACCTTTTACTGTATTGCGATTAATTTTTGTACGATCAACTTCAGGTAACGATAAGAAGAACTCCCAGTTAACTTTTTCTTTTTCCTGAATCGGAGTTTTATCAAACATATTGATTGCCTTATGACCGGGATCGGTTTTGCTTGTCATTGGACAAAATTCAACGCACATATTACATCCGGTACAATCTTCGGTAGAAACTTGTAAAGTATATGCTTCTTTTGTTTTATCCCATTCTTTACCAATCGGATCAACATGTTTAAATGATGCAGGAGCTCCAAGTAATAATTCTTTATCATAAACTTTTGGACGGATAGCAGCATGCGGACAGATCAGGAAACATTTTCCGCATTGAGTACAAAGGTCTGCATCCCAAACAGGTACTGCATCTGCAATGTTTCTCTTTTCGAATTTTGTTGTGCCTGAAGGGAATTGTCCGTCAACAGGCAAAGCGCTTACTGGAAGATCATCACCTTCACCGGCGATAATCTTTGCTAAAACATCTTTCACAAAATCGGGAGAATTATTAGGAACAACGGCATCCAAAGCCACGTCACCAACTTTCAAATGCTTATAATCTATTTGATATAAATTAGCTAATGTTTTGTCAACAGCTTCATAATTTTTTTGAACAACGGCTTCACCTTTTTTCCAGTAGGATTCGTAAATAGCTTCTTTAATTTTTGCTATCGCTTCTTCTCTTGGCAACACATTGCTGATGGCAAAGAAACATGTTTGCAATATGGTGTTGATACGGTTGCCCATGCCTGCATCTTTCGCAACTGTGTAAGCATTGATAGCGTAAAATTTCAAATGTTTTTCGATAATCTCTTCCTGAACTTTTCTTGGAAGCATTCCCCAAACTTTATCTTTTTCGTACGGAGCATTTAATAAAAATGTAGCACCATATTCTGCATCTTTTAAAATATCATATTTCATCAGATAATTAAAATGATGACAGGCAATGAAGTTGGCTGACTGAACCAAATAAGTAGAACGAATAGGGTTTTCGCCAAAACGTAAATGTGATGCAGTTAATGATCCCGATTTTTTTGAATCATAAACAAAATACCCCTGAACATAATTATTGGTTTTATCCCCGATAATCTTAATTGAATTTTTATTGGCACTAACAGTACCATCGGCGCCTAAGCCAAAAAATAATCCGCGGAATTTATGTTGTGAATCGAGATTAAATGTTTTATCGTAAAACAAACTTAAATGGGTAACATCATCATCAATACCAACAGTAAAATGATGTTTAGGATGTTTTTGTTTTAATTCCTTAAACACAGCTTTCGCCATTGCCGGTGTAAATTCTTTTGATGACAAACCATAACGTCCGCCAATTACATGTGCATGATGATTTTCCTGAGATTCATTCAAAGCATTTACAATATCCATGTACAACGGTTCTGCCATTGCGCTTGGCTCTTTACAACGATCCAGCACTGCAATATTTACTACAGATTTTGGTAATGCTTTTATAAAATGTTCGATAGAGAATGGACGGAATAAACGAACATTTAGCATGCCTACACGTTTGCCTTCAGAATTTAAATAATCAACTGTTTCCTGAACAGCACCTCCGCCAGAACCCATGATAATAATAACACGATCAGGATGGTCGTGTCCGTAATAATCAAATAATTTATATTTTCTTCCTGTTAATGCTGCGAACTTGTCCATCATTTCTTCAACAATATCCGGAACTTTTTCGTAGTAAGTGTTAGCAGCTTCACGATTTTGGAAAAATACATCCGGATTTTGTGCAGTACCGCGAATAATTGGATTATCGGGAGATAAGCCTCTTGCTCTATGTGCATTTACCAGATCCATATCAACCATTTCAGAAATCACGCTATCTGGAATAACGTTTACCTGAGATAATTCGTGTGATGTTCTGAACCCGTCAAAAATGTTTAAGAAAGGAACCCTTGATTTTAATGTTGCAGCCTGAGCAATTAAGGCCATATCCATTGCTTCTTGCGCATTGTTGCCAAATAACATAGAGAACCCTGTTCCACGAACCGCCATCACATCGCTGTGATCTCCAAAAATTGATAATGCATGTGTTGCTATTGTTCTTGCAGCAATATGAAAAACCACCGGTGTTAATTCGCCGGCAATTTTATACATGTTCGGGATCATCAACAACAAACCTTGTGAAGAAGTAAAAGTAGAAGCCATTGCACCTCCTTGTAGGGCGCCATGTATGGCACCGGCAGCGCCCGCTTCGCTTTGCATCTCCATTATTTTAGGAACCTGGCCAAAAATGTTTTTTATTTCTTTGGCACTCCACTCATCTGTCCACTCACTCATAGCAGAAGATGGGGTAATCGGGTAAATAGCACAAACTTCGCTCGTTTTGTAAGCAACATATGCAGCGGCTTCATTTCCATCCATGATTTCTTGAGAAATCTTATCGTCCGTAAGCGCAACTTCTGTTTGAGTTTTTGTTGATGTTTCCATAATATTATTTATTGTTCAAAAGAAAATTAAGTGCACGAATGTAGCTTGCTGAATAAGGGCAAAAAATGACGAATATCAGTTAGTTGTATGAGCATTCGCATCTCACAAATAGACTTATCGTACAATTTTATCGGTAAAATCTTTACCGTTCGTATTCGCCTTCAATATTCTGATTTCAATTCTATATATCTTTAAAGCCAAAACTACTTGATCATATAAGACACCTCGAAGCAATGTTTAAAAAAGCAACTATTTATTTTATTGGATCATTGATTGTAACCTCATGCAGTAACAAAAAAGAAGATGCTCCAAAACAAAATCCTGTAACTCAAAATGTAATTGTTGATGTAATTGTTGCAAAACCAAAAAATATTTCTCACACCGTTGAAGCCAACGGATCGGTTGTTGCCAATGAATACGTTGAATTACATCCCGAGATCAACGGACGTATTACTTTCTTAAATGTTCCCGAAGGAAAAATGATTACCAAAGGAACTGTTATTGCAAAAATTTATGATGAAGACCTGCAGGCACAATTGCAAAAATCGAAAGTTCAGTTAGAACTGGCACAGATCACAGAACAAAGAGATAAAAAATTATTAGCAGTGAACGGACTTAATCAAAGTGATTATGATGCCGCATTAAATCAGGTAAAAAGTATTCAGGCCGATATTGCATATACTCAATCATTAATTGAGAAAACAATTATCAAAGCTCCGTTTGACGGATTGGTTGGATTACGTCAGGTGAGCCCCGGTGCTTACGTTACACCTGCAATAATCATTGCTACAGTGCAGGAAGTAAATAAGTTAAAAATAGATTTTACTGTTCCCGAAGAATATTCTAACATCATTCGAAAAGGAAATACGGTTGACATTGAATCTGATGCCGGAATATCAGACCGTATAAAAGCAACGATCATTGCAACCGAGCCGCAGATCACACTGGCAACACGTAATTTAAAAGTAAGGGCCATTTTACAAAATCAAAAATTAAATCCCGGTGCTTTTGTAAAAGTATATGTGGCAGCGGGTGCCGATACAAAAGCATTAATGATACCTACCAACTGCTTGATTCCTGATGATAAAAACAATCAAATTGTTTTAGTAAAAAACGGCAAAGCAAATTTTGTAAACGTAAAAACAGGATTGCGTGAATCGAATAATGTTGAAATTACACAAGGCTTGAATTCGGGCGATACCGTTATTGTTACAGGTGTTTTATTTGCACGACCCAAATCTCCAATTAAAATAAGAAGCATTAAAACACTTGAAGATTTTGCAAAATCAAATAATAATAACAATTAAGTAAAAAATCTATTCAAACGATTTAGACACAAACAGCATGAATATTTCTGAGTTATCATTGAAGCGTCCGGTATTAGCAACGGTAATGAATTTGATGATTATTTTATTTGGTGTGGTTGGATATTCTTTTTTGGCAGTAAGAGATTATCCGGCTATTGATCCTCCCGTAATCACAATTTCGACTTCCTATACTGGTGCCAATCCCGATATCATTGAAAGTCAGGTAACAGAACCTTTGGAAAAACAGGTTAATGGCATTCCGGGTATCAGAACAATAACTTCATCAAGCACACTAGGCAACAGCAACATAACTGTAGAATTTAATCTGGGTGTTGATCTCGAAGCTGCAGCCAGCGATGTTAGAGATAAAGTTGGTCAGGCACAAAGAAGTTTGCCACAAGATATTGATGCACCTCCTGTTGTTTCAAAAGCCGATGCCAACAGCGATCCGATATTAATTTTAGCTGTACAAAGTAACACAAAAGGATTAATGGAATTGAGTGATTACGCTGAAAATGTTTTACAACAACAATTGCAAACAATCAATGATGTTAGCTCGGTTGCCATCTTCGGACAAAAAAGATATTCCATGCACATCTGGTTAGATCCCGATCGCATGCTTTCGCATAATGTTGCATACAACGATATCTCAAATTCTATCAATTCAGAAAACATAGAATTACCTCCGGGAAAAATTTATGGTAACAATACTGAATTAACGATCAGAACACTTGGAAGATTAACTTCCGAAAAACAATTTCGTGATCTGATAATTAAAGAAGATAGTTCAGGTATCGTTAGACTAAGTGACGTGGGGCGTGTAGAATTAAGCCCCGAAGTTCCTGAACTAAGTTGGAAATATAATGGCGTAAATGCTGTTGGATTAGCGGTTATTCCTCAACCAGGTGCAAACAATATTCAAATCACCGATGAGTTCTATAAAAAATTAGATCAAATAAAGAAATCTAATAAATCGGATATTATGATCAGTGTTCTGATCGATAATACTATTAATATTCGTCATTCGCTTGCAGAAGTAAAAGATACTTTGATCATTTCTTTCAGTTTGGTTGTATTGGTCATCTTTTTCTTTTTTAGAAATTGGCTGATTGCAATCAGGCCCTTAATTGATATTCCAATTTCTTTGGTGGCTACGTTTTTTATCATGTATGTTTCCGGGTTTTCCATCAATGTATTAACCTTGCTGGGAATTGTACTGGCAACGGGTTTGGTGGTAGATGATGGTATTGTTGTTACGGAAAATATTTTCAGAAAATTAGAAGAAGGATTTCCTATTCGTAAAGCCGCATTGGAAGGAAGTAAAGAAATTTTCTTTGCTGTAATTTCTACTTCATTAACATTGGCCGTAGTATTTATGCCGGTAATATTTTTACAGGGATTTGTAGGCAGGTTGTTTCGTGAATTTGGTGTTACGCTTGCTGCTGCAGTTTTAATTTCTTCATTCGTATCTCTTACCATCACTCCGGTATTAAATGTTTACCTCAACCGGAAGAATGCACGGCATGGTAAATTCTACGAAAGAACAGAACCTTTTTTCAGAGGTATGGAAAACGGTTATAAAAGTTTGTTACAATCTTTCATGAAAATAAGATGGGCTGCATGGGTGATTATTTTGGCATGTACGACAATTATCTTTTGGGTGATGGGAAATTTGCAAAGCGAAATCGCACCGCTGGAAGATAGAAGCAGCATACGTTTTCAGGCTACTGGCGCCGAAGGAGCCAGCTTTAATTACATGCGAAATATTTCCGATAACATTGCAAGCTATTTATACGATTCGGTGCCGGAAAGAGATTTTGTTTTTGCACGCACTCCCGCCGGTGGATCAATTAATTCCTCTCAACCAAGAATTGGTTTGATAGATCCTTCATTAAGAAAAAGAAGTCAAAGTGAAATTGCAAACGATCTTCAAAAAAAATTAGCACGATTTAATGAAGCAAGAATTTTTGCCATTCAGGAACAAACTATTTCTGTTGGGCTAGCATCCAGAGCTGCTTTACCGGTTCAGTTTGTTTTACAAAATCAAGATCTTAATAAAATAAAAGTTGTACTCCCTAAATTTTTAGAAGAAGTACGAAAAGATAAAACTTTTGCAAATGCAGATGTAAATTTAAAATTCAATAAACCCGAATTACAAATTACTGTTGACAGAATGAAAGTGAAAGACCTTGGTCTATCAACTTCGGATGTCATTTCTGCCATGCAATCCGCATTTAGCGGTGGGCGTATGGCATACTTTATCATGAATGGTTATCAATATTCAGTAATTGCTCAGGTTGACAGAACAGACAGAAATAAACCAAACGATATTGAAAAAATTTATGTTCGAAACAATAAAGGAGAAAACATTCCTTTAGATGCTGTAGTACATATCGAAGAAGGCAGCAATCCCTCTACACTATATCATTTTAACCGATATAAAGCTGCAACTATTTCTGCATCATTGGCCGAAGGCAAAACAATCGGCGATGGTATAGAAGCGATGCAAAGGATCGGAGCAAAATTGTTAGATCAAAGTTTTCAAACAGCATTAAACGGGCCATCACGCGATTATGCCGAAAGTTCATCCAACATTGCATTTGCATTTGGCTTGGCATTGATATTAATTTATCTGGTACTGGCAGCACAATTCGAAAGCTTCTTGGATCCTTTCACCATCATGTTCACTGTGCCATTAGCATTGGCCGGTGCCTTATTAAGTTTATATCTCTTTAAACAAACATTAAATATCTTTTCTGAAATAGGGATGATCATGTTGATAGGATTGGTAACAAAGAATGGGATTTTAATTGTAGAATTTACCAATCAAAAACGCAAAAAAGGAATCCCGAAAATGCAGGCTGTGATCGAAGCCTCCACACAAAGGTTGCGTCCAATTTTAATGACAAGTTTGGCAACTTCGTTTGGAGCATTGCCTATTGCGCTTAGTTTAGGTGCCGCATCAACCAGCCGCATTCCGTTGGGAATTGTTGTTGTTGGCGGAATTGTTTTTTCGCTGATCCTTACTTTGTTTGTAATCCCTGCTGTTTATACTTTCATCAGCGGAAGACATGAAACAGAAAAAATAGAAATGACAGAATAAACTTCATCAAAAAAAAATCAAGCGGCATCATCGCCGCTTTTTTATTGAATGATAATCATCAATTTTTTATTTTTTTATTATCTATAACTTTGTTCACTAAAATAATTTTTAATGAACGATCCTATTGCAAGTATCCGGACAGATTATAAATTAAAGTCGCTGAGTGAAGAAGATACCGCCGAAAATGCTTTCGAACAATTTACAAGATGGTGGAACGAAGCACGCAACAGTCATTTGCACGAAATAAATGCAATGACTTTGGCAACATCCGATACAAACGGAACGCCTTCGGCACGCATTGTTTTATTGAAAGGATACGATCATCGCGGATTTATTTTTTTTACAAACTATAACAGTGCCAAAGGAAATGAATTGGCACAAAATCCAAAAGCGTCCTTATTATTTTTCTGGAAAGAATTGGAACGACAGATAAGAATTGATGGCACGGTAGAAAAAATTTCTGCGCTCGAAAGTGATATTTATTTTAAATCGAGACCAGCCCAAAGTCGCATTGGTGCCTGGGCTTCGCCGCAAAGCACCGTGATCGAAAATCGAAAAGTTATTGAAGATAATTTTTTGAAGTACGAACAAAAGTTTGGTGATGAAAATATTCCGCGTCCCGAACATTGGGGTGGTTATTTAGTGAAACCAACTAAAATAGAATTCTGGCAGGGCCGCAGCAGCCGGCTGCACGATCGTATTCAATATACTTTACAAACCGATGGAAAGTGGAAGAGAGAAAGATTGGCTCCTTAAAAATTTAATAGCATCATTTGTTTTTAAATGATGCTATTGCTTTTTTAGTTTCTTCCGATAAAATTAATTTTCCGCTCATAGCTGCACGTTGCAATAATAATTCGTTCCAGTTTTCTGTTCCGCTCCAAAATATTTTTTTAATTTCTTTCATCGCTTCGCTGCCGGATGCTACCAACGTTGTTGCTAATTTTAAAACGGCTTCATCCATTAATTCAATCGTATCAAATATCTCTACAAATAGTCCCTTTTCTTTTGCCCATTGTGCCGAACGAAAATGGGTTGCATCAATTGCTAATTCATACGTTGCTGTTGTTCCGATTTTTCTTTCAACTGCCGGACCAACAACAAACGGCCCGATTCCAATTGCCAATTCTGATAATTTTATTTCCGAAAAAATCGTTGCAAAATTATAATCGCAACTGCTGGCCAAACCAACACCGCCGCCAATTGCTTTGCCCTGAATGCGGCCGATAATAAATTTCGGGCATTGCCTCATGGCATTAATAACATTGGCAAATCCGCTGAAAAATTCCAAGCCTTGTTCTTCATTTTCAATCAATAATATTTCATCAAAACTGGCGCCTGCACAAAATGTTTTATTGCCACCGCTTTTTAAAATCAAAACTTTACTTTCTTCGTCAGCACCTGCGTTTACAATAATTTTAGACAATTGATCTAAAATTTTTGCAGGCAATGAATTATGTTGCGGCGTAAAAAATTCAATCGTTCCAATATTATTTTCTACACTATATTTTACATAAGCATCATTCATAAAATCAGCATTAGATTTTGTGATGAAAATTTTTTACGAATTAATTCCGCCGCTTACTTCAATGCGCTGACCATTGATCCATTTTGCATCTTCGGTACAAAGAAACGCAACAACGCTTCCAATATCATCAGGCCTTCCAACACGGCCAAAAGGTTGCAATGAAGTAATCATGGATTTTGCCTGCGGATTATTTCTGATAAAAGCATTATTAAAATCTGTTTCAACAGCGCCGGGTGCAACAACATTGGCGCCAATTCCTTTTGGCCCCAGTTCTTTGGTAAGATATTTTGTAAATGTTTCTATGGCGCCTTTCATCGATGCATAAACAGAATAACCGGGATTGCTGAACCTTGTTGTGCCCGATGAAATATTAATGATCCTTCCGCCAGAATTAATATGCGGCAAACATTTCTGCGTTAAAAAATAAACACTTTTAAAATGAACATTCAAAAATTCGTCGAAGATTTCTTCGGTTACTTTTTCGAATGGAACGGTGGCTCCCATTCCTGCATTATTAATTAAAAAATCGAATGATGAGGTATTCCATTTTGATTGAAGTGATGAAATTAATTGCGCAACAAATTCATCCAGAGACTTAAAATCG
>JAGWPQ010000030.1 GCA_028877045.1 Bacteroidota bacterium
AAAGCATGTTCGAAATTGATGTTCAATCCTGCTTTAATAAATGCACCCGCAAATAATGATGCAACCAGCGATCCAAAGAAAACACTGATATAGGGATTGAATTTATTTTTAACTGCTTCCTGTCGTGCAAACAATCCGCAAAAAGTTGCGCCAAAAGCAATGAACATTTCAGGTATTTTACCACCGAAAGAAAAACAAAATGCCGAACCTGCAAGGCTTACAAAAATTAAAATGATGATCCGCGGATAATGAGGCAGGGCAAGCAAATGATTTAATTCTTCTCTCACTTGTTGAACAGATAAATTATTTTCAACTGCTTTCCAGCTCAACCGGCTGATACCTGAAATGGTTTTAAAATTCACACCTTGTGATGGAGTGCTCAGCATACCGTTGAAGATGGCATTATCCTCAATATCTTTTAAGGTTAATGTGATTGATTTTGGTGCAATGGAAATATGAGCAGCATAATTATAAGTTGTAGCAAATCTTCTTATGGTAATTCTTATCCTGCTACAACTTGCGCCCGAACTTAAAAGCGAAACACCAATATCTAACAATAATGATCCTAATTCTTTTGCTTCAGTAATTTTATTTTGCTCCATTAAAAAATTGTATTGAATAAAAATATTTCTTTACAAAAGTAAACTTATTTGCTTGCCTTAATTATGATTGAATATATACACACAAACATGTACATTACCGTTATTACATTAATGTATAAACAATTTAGTATTTTTTTAATAATTCAAGCTATCATGATTTTCATCATCATCACAGCATTTTCAGGAGCTTAATTTTGTATTTTAAAATAAGCTGTATGAACTGGTTCCAACAAATATTTCTGCAGCAAAGTATCACACAAACAGTTATTATTTACGGATTGGTAATTGCAGCAGGTACCTTGTTTGGTAAATTTAAAATCTTCGGAATTTCTCTCGGTGTAACATGGATTTTATTCATGGGTTTATTGGTCTCTTATGTTGGGGTCAATATCAATAAAGAGACAGAAAGTTTTTTAAAAGAATTTGGATTGATACTTTTTGTGTATTGTATAGGCTTACAGGTTGGTCCGGGTTTTTTTGCTTCGCTCAAAAAAAATGCACTACTGAATAATGCATTGGCAACCGCTGTTGTAATATCTGGCGTATTGATCACTATTTCATTTTTTTATATAACAGGAACTTCTGTTTCAATAATGACGGGCATTATGAGTGGTGCTGTTACAAATACCCCCGGTTTGGGTGCGGCTCAAACTGCTGTTACCGATATGCATTTAGCAGCCAATAATAATTCATTGATCACATTGGCTTATGCATTAATTTATCCTTTTGGTGTATTTGGGATCATTTTTTCTATTCTTGTTTTAAAATGGATATTTAAAATAAATGTTGATGCCGAAATTGAGTTGCATGGAAAATTAAGTGCTATTAAAGCAGAGAAACCAACATCGGTTCATTTGATATTAGAAAATAAACAATTGATTGGTCAACCTATCCGAAGAATATTTGAAATGATAAAAGAACCGATAGTTGTTTCAAGAATGTTTCATGACGGTACTATCATCACCCCAACACCTGATGTAATTTTGAATGAACATGATGTGTTATTGATAGTTGCTCCAAAACAATCTATCCAACAGCTTAAAATTATTATTGGCTCCGAAAGTGATATGAATTTAAAAGAAGCGCCGCAAAGCGAATTGATTTCCAGGATAATTGTTGTGACGAGAAAAGAAATTACACATCGCAGGTTAGGCGATATCCCTGCATTACATCAGCACGGGTTTACTTTAACAAGGTTAAGCCGCGCAGGAATTGAAATGGTTCCGCATGGCGATATTATTTTGCAATTAGGAGATAATATAAAAGTTGTTGGAACAAAAGAAGCTGTAGAATTAGTTGCAAATGTTTTGGGCAATTCATTAAAAAGGTTAGAAGTGCCTGATCTTGCACCTATATTTATCGGAATAGTTTTGGGTGCCATTATTGGAAGTATTCCTTTATCATTTCCCAATATGCCGGTACCGGTAAAAATTGGTTTAGCAGGCGGACCTTTGATTGTTGCTTTATTATTAAGCCGATTTGGTAATATTCTGTATTTAAACAATTACACGACCAACAGTGCTAATTTAATGGTGCGTGAAATCGGTATCACTTTATTTCTTGCGAGTGTTGGATTAAGCAGCGGACATAGTTTGTCCGAAGCTTTTAATGGCGGTAATGCATGGTTATGGATTGCTATGGGAATTTGTATTACAATGATCCCCCTAATCTTAATTGGCTTGATTGCAAGATATTTTTTACGTAAAACTTACTTTGAGATTTGTGGTTTACTGGCAGGTGCAAGTACCGATCCTCCTGCATTGGCATTTGCGATGCAGATGGCCAAAAGCGATGTGCCATCAGTAACTTATGCAACCGTATATCCACTAACAATGATCCTTAGGATTATTGCAGCGCAACTATTGATATTACTTTTTGCATCATGATGAAAATGTTGCATGATATTTTTTATATTGTTTAAAAAAGAAAGGACCGAATATTTATCCGGTCTTTTCTTTTTATAATTAATCTTTCTTACTTTCTCTTGGTGGTTGTGGCGGTCTATTTATTGGTGGACGATTTTGCGGTGGCCTTTGTTGAACAGGTCTTTGCTGTGATTTTTGTTGTTGCCCTCGTTGCTGCTGTGCAGGTTTGTTTCTGTTATCCTGATTTCTTGGACCTTGATTCCTTGAATCTTGGTTTCTGGCATCTTGTTGTCTTCTTTTATCGTTCTTCTCCAGACTCTTTAAGCTTATTTGTCCAACAACATCTACAAACTGAGGTTCAATTTCTTTTGGTTTGCCGGTAGTAACATCAACAGGTTCTAATTCTTCGGGTTTAATTCCCTGTGCATTCAAACGTTTAATTTCTTTTACACGCTGAATGGTTAAAGGATAATGTTTTGTTCCACCCTGAATGATATACCACATCAAATTTTTGAAAATATCTTTCTTGATTAAGAAGGCAGTTCCTTTTGCAGTTTCGAACGAATCGGCATTATCAGGAAAATGTTGCAATGCATCCAAATACGTATCGAGTTCATAATTCAAACAACATTTCAAACGACCGCATTGCCCGCTTAATTTTGTTTGATTGATGGATAAATTCTGATAACGTGCCGCAGTAGTATTCACACTTTTAAAATCATTCAACCAGGTGCTGCAACAAAGTTCTCTTCCGCAACTGCCTATGCCGCCTACTTTTGCCGCTTCCTGCCTGATACCAATTTGGCGCATCTCTACTTTTAATTTAAACTCGCCGGCCATCTGTTTGATGAGTTCACGAAAATCTACACGATCATCGGCGGTATAAAAGAAAGTTGCTTTTTTGCCATCGGCCTGAATTTCCACTTCACTCAATTTCATTTGCAATGCAAGGTTGCGTGCAAACTCACGGCTGCGAGCCTGTACCGAAGGTTCGCGGTCTTTGCTGATGCGGTATGTTTCCAGATCTCTGTCGGTGCTGCGGCGTAAAATTTTTTTCATCTCCGCATTAAACTCATCCACATTTTTTTTCTTCATCTGCAGGCGAACCATTTCGCCGGTCAACGAAACTTCACCCACATCAAAACCACCGATACCTTCAACGGTTACATAATCACCTTTATCAAAATATTGTAAAGTGGTATTACGGTAAAATTCTTTTCTGCTGCCTTGTTTAAAGCTTACTTCCACTACTTTGCAATTGCCATCGGCATCGGCAATTGGTAAGTTCATTAACCAGTCGTGCACGTTTAAACGATTACAGCCACCCGTGCTGCAACCGCCGTTGCTTTTGCAACCGCCGGGTTTACTGGTACCACATGATCCGCATCCCATATAAATAATGTTAGATATTCAATGATAAAATTTAGTGAAGAAAATAATGATGGGACGAGCTTTTGTACTGCTATGATGCTCCTGTTGTCTTCGCTTCTTCCGGTGGAAGAAGGGCTCACTTCAACGCTTTAACTAAGATGATATGTTATTAAAGTGACGCAACATTTTTGCTTTCTCTATATGATGATAAGCGATATTCAGTACAAGTGTGCGACGCAACCACTGCTGCCATCTGCACTTCAGCCCGTTCCACAATTCTTTTCCTCAAAATCAAAAATAAGGAAAAAATACCGTGAAATTTGATTAGCGCTGTAACAACATCGTTTAGGTTGCCGAAAACTGCTTATTTTTAAGGAACAATTTTTATATCATGTTAGCTAAACAAAAAGTACTGAAAAGTTTTAAAGAAATGCCGGAACAATTTTCGATCGATGATGCAATTGATAAATTGATTGTGATACATAAAATACAGTCTGCCGAATCTGAAATAAAAAATGGTAAGGGATTAACAACAGTTGAGGCGAAGAAAAAATTAAAAAAATGGCTGAATTAATTTGGGCTCCTTCTGCCATCAAAGACATCGAAAATATTGCCGAATATATTGGGAAAGATAGTATGCTTGCTGCTTCTAATATGGTAGAACGTTTTTTTGAAAGAGCAGAAATCCTTGTTAAATACCCAACCATTGGAACTCCTGCACCCGAATTGAAAGACAATAAATACCGGCAAATTTTATGCGGCCGGTATAGAATTATTTACAAATTAGTATCAGAGCAGGAAGTTTATATTTTGACAGTGCATCATCAGGCAAGACTATTGGAAAATAGTCCTGTATTTAAAAAAAGATTACGGAAGAAAAAATAATCAAGCACTTATAACCATTTTATTTTGGATGATGTGAAAGAGTTTAATGGTCAATGCCTGAAACAACATTTTACCATTGGCATTGCGCTCGATATAATAAGAAGCTTTGTCCAATTCTTCGATAATGGCCCGCTGCTGACTAACCGAAGCAATTTTATTTAATCGTTGCGCAAAATCTTTTTCGTTAGCTGCCAAAGCAATATTATCGGCACCCAATATTTTTATCCGGATACTTTGTTCGAGCAAATGATTGAAGTAACGCAAAAACTGTTTTTGTTTTTCGCGGCCCAGCTTACTTACTTCTTCGGTAAATTTTATTTGCGCCAGCGGTCCGCCTTTTAAAGTTGCATTCAGCCATTCGCGCAATAAACTTTGCCAGTCTTCTTCGGCGTGCTGCAATAATTGTAAAGCTTCGCGGTAATTGCCTTCGCAGATCGATGCAATTTGATGTGCCGTATCGGGTGCGGTATTTGCTCTGGCGATTAATGCCTGCTCAACTTCATTGATTTGCAGCGCCGGAATTTTTATCAACTGGCATCGGCTTAAAATGGTTGGCAAGATTTGTTCATCATTTTCTGCAACAAAAATGAATAAAGTATTTGGCGGCGGTTCTTCGATCAGCTTTAATAATTTATTTCCTTCCTTGCCTAAATATTCGGGCATCCACAACAATAAAACTTTGTATTCGCTTTCAAAACTTTTTAAGTTAAGCTTGCGCATGATATCGTTGCATTCGTCGGCAGTGATATTGCCTTGTTTATTTTCGGCACTGATGAATTGCAACCAGTCGTACACATTTCCGTAAGGATAACTTTTAATGAATTCTCTCCACTCATTAATATAATTTGAACTGATAGGTTTCTCTCCGCTTTTCTTTGGAATGACAGGATAAGAAAAATGCAGATCGGGATGTATCAATTGCTCGGCACGCTGAAATGCAGGCAGAGATTGTATTTCGCCGGGATGAATAAAAGTTGGTGTTGTCTCTAAAGCTGTGAATCCTCCAAATAAATCCTCAACAACCGGTGATGGTTGCGGCTGACTAACCACATATTGTGCAAATGCCATTGCTAAAGGTAAAGCACCACTTCCTTCCTTCCCTAAAAACAACAAAGCATGACTGAGACGGTTTTGTTTAACCATTTCAGTTAAGTGCTGTTTTACATCTTCTAATCCTATAACATCTTTAAATAGCATAAATAGTAGCAAAAATAAAGACGAAGATATTGATACAGAGTTTGCCTGTAAATAAACTTTGTCACATTTTATAATAATGATATTTAATAATTTTACTGAAAACTATTGCCATGAATGCACGAATAAAGCATTTGCTTATTCGAAACAAACAAAATAGTTTATATGGATAAAATAATTTTCAAAGAAGAAAGTTACCGGATAATTGGAAAATGTATGGAAGTACATAACAACCTTGGCGCAGGTTTTTTTAGAAATTGTTTACAAAGATGCTTTGGAGTTTGAATTCAGAAAAGCTGCAATTCCGTTTGAAAGGGAGAAGATGTATGAAGTGAATTACAAAGGAAACATTTTGCCACATAAATTTTATGCAGACTTTGTTGTAAACGAAAATATTATTATAGAGGTTAAGGGAGTAGCCGGTATTACTGAAGAGTTTGTAGCCCAAGCAATAAATTATTTAAAAGTGTCGCAAAATAAATTAGCTCTAATAGTAAATTTTGGAGAATTAAAACTCAATTATAAACAAATAGTCTTATAAAATTTTTTGTGATAATGGAATGGTTGCCACGAATGCACGAATTGTTTTTTTATTCGTGCATTCGTGGCAATATTTTTTATTTCAGATAGTTTAAAATCTCTTCGCTATCGGGTTTTACTTTACTTGGGAAATAAGCCAATAATTTTCCATTCTCATCCAATAAAAATTTATTGAAATTCCAGGTGATGGTTGCATCTAAAACACCGTTCTCGGTTTTATTGCAAAGCCATTTATAAACCGGAGAAATGTTATCTCCTTTCACATCGATCTTTTCGGTCAAAGGAAATGTTACGCCATAATTTTTTTTGCAGAACGATTGTATTTCTTCGGAAGTGCCGGGTTCCTGTCCGCCAAACTGGTTGCAGGGAAAACCAATGATCACTAATTTATCTTTATATTGTTCATACACTTTTTCCAATGCTTCATATTGCGGCGTGAAACCACATTTGGAAGCAGTATTAACCACTAAAATCTTTTTGCCTTTGAAAGAAGAAAAATCGATTTCCTTTCCGTCGAGTGATTTTACTTTAAAACTGTGTATACTGTTGTTGACTGGGAAAGTAAATGCTGATAATATTGCGACAGTTGCAATGGTTAAAATGTATTTCATTGTTGTAGGTTTTTACAAATAACAACTTTTTGAATGAAAAGTTGACGTTTTTGTGATGAATTGAATATAGAATTGTAAAGTATGCAGATTCAGCCCGAAATAGTAAAGCATCAATTCCTCTACAGGATAGCCCTTGTTTCTTTATACACGATAGCTACCTGCTATATACCAGATAGGGTATAAACATATATTACTGCCACAGTAAACCCACATTTTGCCACAATGTTGTGGGTTGTTGTGGGATTGATGTGGGAGTAATGTGGGTTTGATACGAAGGAATCACTGATCAAATAGCCAAGAAACAGTACCAAAAAGAATAACAATCCCGGCTTATTCAGGGGCTTAGCCGGGATGATTTGCCCAATAGGCTCCTTACCAGAAATGGAGAAATGAATCCGGAATGCATTGTATGCAATAGGAGAAAAGAAGCCCGGCAATACTAATTGTATCGAGATTTAGATGGTCCGAGCCACAGTGGCAATACTTAAAACTGTATGATCAATTTCTAAAATAGCAGCACCGCAGGCTTCTAAAGTTGCACCCGTGGTAATAACATCATCAATTAATAAAACATGTTTTCCACGAATTAAATTTTCATCAGTAACGGCAAAAACATGCTGCATGTTTTGCCAGCGATGAATACGGTCTTGCTGGGTTTGTGTTTCGGTGAATTGAATTCGTGCGACAGCATTTTTTACAATGGGTTTTTGCCAAACCGATGCAATGCCTTCGCAAATAATTGTTGACTGATTATAGCCACGTTGCATTTCTTTTTTTGGATTCAACGGCAATGGAATTAAAACATCAACATCATTGAATCTTTCAGCTTGCTGCAGTTGATAACCTAATTGTTTACCTAAATAAAATCCGACATTTTTATTGTTGCGATATTTTAATTGAAACATCAAATGTTGCAGCAACGAATCCTTAGTAAAATAATATGCGGATGTTGCATTTGCAATATTTAATCTTCCGTAAAAAGTTTTTTCGACCGGATTGTTTTTTGTGTTGCAAAAATTTGTTTCGGGCAATTCTAAGAAACATTTTGTGCAGAGGATGGCATCATCATTCAACACATCAGTTCCGCAACCTTCGCAATTGTGCGGGTATAATAGATGCGAAAAATCTTTAAAATATGATCTTACTTTTTCAATCACCATACAAGGTAAAAAATTATTCTGTGTTTTGCAAACCGGTACATATTTTTTTTGTTACCGGCTTTTGTATTTCATGGCATCGTTCCTTGCGTCGCACTCTTGTACGGTTGAATAAAAATTGAGTATCTTTTTAAAATAGATATTGATAAACTTCCTGCACCTGACTAAACGCAATAACTTCTATTTTATAATTTTTCAGGTCAATGCTTTTTTTATTGTAACGGCTTACAATAATTTTTTCGAAACCTAATTTTTCGGCTTCGGCAATGCGTTGATCAATTCTGTTCACCGCTCTTATTTCACCATTCAATCCTACTTCACCAGCAAAACAAATTTGGTGCGGCAATGGGATATCTTCATACGAAGAAAGCAATGCACAAATAACTGCAAGATCAATGGATGGATCTTCAACTTTTAATCCTCCTGCAATATTGATGAACACATCTTTTGTACCGAATAATAAACCACCGCGTTTTTCTAAAACGGCTAATAATAATTGTAATCTTCTTAAGTCAAACCCGCTCACAGTGCGCTGTGGCGTGCCATACACACTTTGTGTTACCAACGCCTGCACTTCGATTAATAATGGGCGCATTCCTTCTAATGTTGCAGCAATGGCACTGCCGCTCAATTGATCTTCGCGTTGCGCAATTAATATTTCTGAAGGATTCGAAACTACTTTCATCCCTTCACCTGTCATCTCATAAATTCCTAATTCTGATGTACTGCCAAAACGATTTTTTAATGTTCGTAAAATGCGATAAGCATAATGTTGATCGCCCTCAAATTGCAACACGGTATCAACCATGTGTTCTAAAATTTTTGGTCCGGCAATGCTTCCATCTTTTGTGATATGACCGATTAAAAAAACAGGCGTGTTGGTATCTTTTGCAAAGCGTTGAAACTCGGCTGCACATTCTCTGATCTGCGAAACACTTCCTGCACTTGAATCAATTAGATTTGATTGAAGTGTTTGAATAGAATCAACAATGACCAATTGAGGTTTTAATTTTTTTATTTCCGAAAAAATAGTTTGTGTTGATGTTTCTGTCAGCAAATAAAAATTATCGTTTTTTGTTTTTACTCTGTCGGCACGCATCTTGATTTGCTGTTCACTTTCTTCGCCGCTGATGTATAAAACGATCAATTCATTCATCATTAAACCATGTTGTAAAAACAAAGTGCTTTTACCGATGCCGGGTTCACCCGCAACTAAAACAATACTTCCGGGAACAATACCGCCACCCAATACACGATTTAATTCATCATCTTTTGTAACAATTCTTTTTTCTTCTTTTACATCAACATTATTTAATGCAATTGCCTTCGAAGTTTTTTTATCATCGGTATAACCTTTCCAGGTTTGTTCTTTGTTATTTCCTTTGTCTAAAATTTCTTCAACAAACGTGTTCCATGAATTACAGGAAGGACATTTTCCTAACCACTTTGCACTTTCGTAGCCGCAGTTGCTGCAAAAAAATGCTGTCTTTATTTTACTCATTGAATAAAGGTAAATGTGAAATTGTAAATTATTGTTTTTGGAGTTTGACGATTATTTGCAACAAATCTTTTTAGAATAAAATTTCGAATCAAAAGACCCGTATGAAATGATATTTGATGAGGGTTTTAAAAAGGCAAAAGGGCTAACATTGCTGTTAACCCTCTTACTTACTAACCCATTAAATTCTTGCACTAAATTACAATAATGGGGCAGATGGCAAAATTAATTTTTGTTTCTGTTGATAAATTTATGTTTCACGAATAAATTCGTATTTTATTTATTTTAATTCTCAGGATCAGAATGTGCTACTTTCCGGGTTATTTAAAAATTAAATGTATTATTATATTAATCGGTTTTATAAATCAAGCACTTATACATTGTAATAAATAAATTACATTAAAAATGAATGACGTAATTATTGAAATTGTCTAAAAAAATATCTTATTTTGTTAATGATAATTGAAAATAGTTGAAAAAAAATGATTAAAAATGTAACAAAATACCTTTTAGTAATTTTTTTTTGAAAAATGCTAATTATCATGTTTTTAATTTTTTTGTGAGCAGCATTTCATTATTTTAGATGGTCGTATTACTTTATTAATGGCATTTTTTACCAAAATTTTAAGCAACATGAGAAAAAAACTACTTATGGGTTTTTGTGCTCTGGTCTTTGCAAGTATTACCAGCATGGCACAAACAACCGTTGTAACTGGGAAAGTTACAGATGACAAAGGAAAACCAATAGAAGGTGCTTCTGTTGTGGAAAAGAAAACCCAAAAAGGAACTGCTACAGACCAGAATGGTCTATTCAGTTTAAATGTCAAATCCGGATCAACACTTATTATTAGCGGTGTTGGATTTGAGAAAAAAGAAATTGTAGCTAATGGTACAGTAAATGTTTCATTAAAACAGCTTAGTCAGGATTTAAGTGAGGTAGTTGTAACTGCCTTGGGTGTTAAACGCGAGAAAAAAGCATTGGGTTATGCTGTTACGACCGTAGGCAAAGATGAGCTCGAATTAAGACCAGAGGGCGATGTTGCCCGTGTTTTGAATGGCAAGGCGCCGGGATTAAACATTTTAAATACCAGTGGGTTAAGCGGT
>JAGWPQ010000288.1 GCA_028877045.1 Bacteroidota bacterium
AAATTGAATGGGTTTGTTTTCGCTTATCGCCGGTTTCCAGGCCTTTGATTTTTTAATTACTCTTATAGCCTCTTCTTTTGTGCCATACCCGGGATTATTTAATGCATTTATTTCGATAATATTCCCATTTTCATCAATCAGAAAATCAACTAGTACACTATATTTTCCTGCCGGGGCCCCATTTTCGATTGGTAAATCCCTGTTTAAATTGCGCGAAAGGTATTTAAGCCATTCGTTTAGACCTTCCGGATACTCTGCAGGTTTCTTATAAACATAATCAGGCAGTATTTTCCCGTTTTTGTCATAAGCTATATTTATAATTTTCTGATTTTTAAAATTGAGTACCGAATAAGCCAAAGGTTTACCATCCTCAGAAAAATAGAAAGTTTCAAATTCGCCCGGCTTTTCACTGTAGCGGGTAGAATCTTTTATCTTCCCGTTTGGATAAAAGTTGTAATCACTGATCGCTTTTCCCGAAGTATCATATCTGGTGGAATCTTTTATTTTTCCATTTTCGTAGAACCCATAATTAAACCTCCCCCTACCCGTTTTTGAATAGGATGCAGAATCTTTTAATTTTCCATTTTCATAATAATCGGTGCACACATTAATACGGATCAATGATTTTATTGTATCTGCGAAATAGGTGATACCTTCTATTTTGTTTGAAGGAAAATAAAAGGTATTCATGCGAAATACCGTATCTACTGCAAAACATTCGCTATAATATGCAGCTTTTTCTTTTGCTGCGGGAAACCAGAGCGAATCATAATATTTTACACTC
Organism: Bacteroidota bacterium; assembly: GCA_028877045.1. Lineage (GTDB taxonomy): Bacteria > Bacteroidota > Bacteroidia > Chitinophagales > Chitinophagaceae > CAIQDX01. Next base: position 785 of record JAGWPQ010000288.1, read on the forward strand.
TTCGTATCTTGTCCCTTAACGGAAAAAACCGAAAATGAAAACAATAACAATACTATCAGTTTCATAAGCCTTAATTTAATTTGTATATAGGATCCCTTTTATTTCAGCGCCGGTTACAGTTGTCTAAGTTATTTAATATTAAGTAACCATCAACGTCCAAACCTTAATTTTTTTTAATACAAATTACTCCTTATATTTTTCTTCTCTGCAGTGCCCCTGCGGAGAAGAAAGAAACTGTTCGGAACTTCTTTAATATGCCGCCCCGCCGGGTAGGGTGTCCAAAACTTAATTATATTAATTTTTTATTATTAAATATTTTGCATCTTTTGACCACCTGATTTTCGATTAAATATTTTTTATTCCAACTTTTTAAATCGCTAATCAGTACCCCTTCCAGTGCCTCTTTTAAATTACAATTAATGCCCGGTTTACCTGTGTTGGTTTTAGTAAGCAATGGGAGATATAAAGCAAAGGGGGTTACGCCGTGTAGCGGATTTGAGGCTTTTCTGTTTTTGAACATTCCGAACATTGATTCTAATATATCGGACGATGTATGCCACACCGTATCCTTGTTAAAAAGCTTTTCGTTCTCGGTATGTAAATACTCTTTTATTTTAACGATTAACTTACTTAACAGGTATGGAGCATTGAATATATAATTCTGACATTTTTGAAGACATTTTTCAACTGTTTTAAAAGAAAGTCCCTGATGTTTCAATACATGTAATATATCATTGATCATTTCAAAAGCACTATTAAGCTCATGGATAATAGCTTTATGTTTTTTTATAAATGAAAATGCCCGACGTTCTATTTCAGGTAAGGTATGCTGTATTTTCAAGAGCTTTTCTGCCCACTTAATCGTGTGTGATAAATTCATAAAACGTGCTATGGCACGTTGTTTGGGAGGATTTAGATAACAAGTAGGCTTCATTACTTCTGTATATTTGCATTGCACACAGGCCTTCATGAAATTTTCAAAACCAGGTTCTTTTTTATAGACATGTTCCAGTAGGCGGGCTATCTCATGCCCTGCATCACAGATGCGAAAAGATTCATATTGAGTTATAGCACTTTTTAGGTTACTGCTTCCGTCACTAATGATATAAGTAGGTTTTGTCCCTATTTTTTGAGTGATTTCTTCCAGCACTTTTGCTATACTACAGGAATCCCAGGATGGCCTAACCCGCAGACTCAATACATCCACATCATCCAACCCTAATGCATAATCCGTTTGCTTGTTTGCAGGCACTCCTAAAACAGCCAACATCCTTTCCTGACCCTGTACCATACACTCGTCCATCACAACAGCATAACCCTTTTCATATTTACAAGTATCTACCTTATCATAAATGTAATAGCCAGCTTTTATTACCCAATTCTCTACACTGCTCTTACATGGTATATCTTCCAAACCCCACGATAAGGCAACATTTAAATATTTTAGGATATTCACCACTCCACGTAAGCCACAGCCGCCTGTCACGTAGATGTTTACACATAAACTAACCAACTGCTCATTATATTTATGACGTTTTATGGATTGCTGGCAAGTCTCCCATTCAGAATGATTAGTGATTGTATTTTGTACAACAGCTAATGAAGATTTTAGCAACAAATATTTAGATTTCCAAATAGAACGACTGGCTTTTATTTCTTTGCAGCAGCTTCTTAATTGACGATTCTCTTTTCGTAACATTGATAAACTGCTCTTTTTTCGAGCTACATTTGTAATAGAACCTGTCCAGGGTTTCATATTCCTTCTTTTTGTTTGTGTAATAACTACAAAAACGAAGGAATATTTTTTAAATTTTGGACACCCTACCCGGAGGGCCGTCATAGTGAAGCCCCAAAGGGGCCGGCTTTGCCTGGCTTTGAATATTGAGCTGCGAGCTATCAGCGACCGTCATTTCGAACGAGCTGCATAATGATTCTCTATGGTTATAATC
>JAGWPQ010000289.1 GCA_028877045.1 Bacteroidota bacterium
GGGCTGACCAACTTCGGCCAAACGTTCCGCAAATTTTAATAATACCAATTCGCCTCTTTCCTTGAACTGAATGGCACGTCCCTTAAACTGAACATAGGCTTTTACTTTATTGCCATCCTGTAAAAACTTTTCTGCGTGTTTTGCTTTAAAATCAAAGTCATGATCATCAGTGCCGGGCGTGAAACGAATTTCTTTCACCTCGCTTTGCTTGGCATTGGCCTTCATTTCCTTTTCTTTCTTCTTCTTTTCGTAGAGGAATTTTTTATAATCGATCACTTTGCAAACAGGAGGATCGGCATTGGGTGAAATCTCCACCAGATCCATTTCCTGTTGTTGTGCGATCTTCAATGCTTCCTGAATAGGATAAATACCTACTGTGATATTTTCGCCAACTAATCGAACCTGCAATGAACGTATCCTTTCGTTAATTCTGTGTTCGGGTTCCTGTTGTCTTTGAAATCTGGGGTTGAACCTTCCTCCACCCCCGCTTCCACCTCTAAATGGTAATGCCATTAATACTTGTTTGGTTAAAAATTAATTTATTAAAAATAATAAGAAATATCTTATTCTGATGATTTACGTTCACGTATTTCATTCACAATTAGATCTATAAATGCCGAAACTGTTTGTGTGCCTGCATCTCCCTTACCCTGCCGGCGAACAGAAAGTGCATTTTCATTCATTTCTTTTTCGCCAACAACCAACATGTACGGCACACGGCTTAATTCGGCTTCACGAATTTTCTTGCCTATCTTTTCGCTACGTTCATCGATCTCTACTCTTATTCCGGCTGCACGAAGTTTTGATTTTACTTCATTGACATAAGGCATAAACTTATCGCTGATAGGTAAAATTTTTACCTGTAAAGGTGCTAACCAAACAGGGAATTTTCCTGCATAATGTTCTAATAAAAATCCGATAAAACGTTCATGTGTTCCTAAAGGTGCACGATGTATGATCAATGGAATATCAGTATCGTTTTGCTGAGTGGTATAATTTAATTTGAACTTGCGTCCTGAATTAAAATCAACCTGATTGGTAGCTAGTGTAAACTCTCTTCCAATAGTACTCCAAATTTGCACATCGATCTTTGGTCCGTAGAATGCAGCTTCATCAGGTACTTCAACAAAAGGTGTATTGGTATCAATCAAAACCTGGCGAACCATTGCTTCTGTTTCTTTCCACAACTCAGGTTCATCCACATATTTCTGCCCTAATTTTTCGGGAGCATGCAACGATAAACGCATTACATATTTATCTATTCCAAATATTTTGAAATATTTTAAATACATATCATTCACCGCTTTGAATTCCTGAAAGAATTGTTCTTTGGTACAATAAATATGTGCATCGTTCATGTGCAAACAACGCACACGCATCAATCCAAATAATTCACCGCTTTGTTCGTAGCGGTAACAGGTTCCGTATTCTGCCAAACGATAAGGAAGATCTTTATAACTCTTTGGCTCGGCATCATAAATTTTATGATGATGCGGACAGTTCATCGCCTTTAAATAATATTTTTCGCCATCCATTTCCATTGGAGGAAACATACTGTCGGCATAGTAAGGCAAATGACCACTGGTGAGGTATAAATTTTCTTTGGCGATATGCGGAGTAACAACACGTTTATATCCTGCAGCTTCTTCGGTTTCTTTGGCTAATTTTTCTAACTCTTCGATAATGATGGTTCCGTTAGGCATCCACAAAGGCAAGCCGGGACCAACATCATCATCCATGGTAAAAATACTTAACTCTTTTCCAAGCTTTCTGTGATCACGTTTCTTGGCTTCTTCAAGCATGGCAAGGTATTCGTCCAATTCTTTTTGATTGGGGAATGTGATGCCGTATAAACGTGTAAGCTGTTTATTTTTTTCATCGCCTTTCCAATATGCACCGGCAATATTGGTTAATTTGATGGCTTTAATTAAACCGGTATTCGGGATATGCGGCCCGCGGCACAGATCGGTAAAACTTCCCTGCGAATAAAAAGTGATCTCGCCATCATTTAAATTATTCAGCAGATCCAATTTGTATTCATCGCCTTTCTCTTCAAAATATTTTACTGCATCTGTTTTTGAAATTTCTTTCCTGATATAAACATTTCCCTGCCTGGCCAATTCATTCATCTTCTTTTCCAATATCAATAAATCATCTTCCACCAATTTCCTGTCGCCCAAATCCATATCATAATAAAATCCTTTATCTAATGCAGGGCCTACCCAAAATTTCACGCCGGGAAAAACTGATTCAACTGCCTCTGCCATTAAATGCGCCGATGAATGCCAGAAAGTATTTTTGCCATCGGCATCATCCCATGTCAATAATTTTAAAGAAGCATCGGATTGAATAGGACGCGAAGAATCAACCACTACGCCATTTACAGAAGCTGCCAAAACTTTTCGTGCCAATCCTTCACTGATAGATTTTGCAATATCCAATGCAGTAATTCCGCTTTCAAATTGTTTTACTGCGCCATCGGGAAAACTAATGTTAATCATACTTTTTCTTACTCAAATCAAAAAATGAAATGCGAAAGTAACAAATCAATCGCAGAGAATTGCTTTAGAGCGGATATTCATTCCAAAAAACTTAACGGTTCTTTATATGCAAACTATTTACGCTGTGCTTAGATTTGTTGAATGAGATTGACTTTTACACTCGTTCTGCTATTTTCGTTCTCATCCTTCTCTTATGCACAAAAGCTTACAGGCATTTGGCGCGGATATTTTATGCAACAAGATCGGTTCAATCCATCAACTGGTAAATTTGACGAAGAAAGATACAAATACGAAGTTCAAATCAATCAGCTTAAAGATAATAATTTAGAAGGCGTTACTTATTCGTATAAATCGATAGTATTTTATGGCAAAGCTTCATTGCACGGACGTTTCACGCCATCAACGAAAAATGTTTTGTTGAAAGAAACAAAGATGCTTGATTTAAAAATAAGCGATCATTCTGTTGCCTGTTTAATGACCTGTTATCTCGATTATTCTAAATCGGGAAAATTGGAAACGCTTTCGGGTACGTACACCAGTCAAAATCAGGATGACAAAACTGATTGCGGCAGCGGTACCATTTATCTTGAAAAAGTAAAGACAAGCGATTTTGAAAAAGAACCTTTTTTATTGAAAAATAGTCCTAAGAAAAATCAAACCAATTCTGTAAAAAAAGATTCTGTAATAAATAAAAAAACAGATCAGCATCTCATCCCCAAAAAATCAACAGTAATCCCTCCTAAAAAAAATAATGTTGCCAAGGCTCCTGTTGTAAAAAAAAGTGACAATAAAAATAATATCACAAAGAAACCCGGGTTGCAGAAAGATAGTACACATCCCGAAAAAATAATTTCATCATTTACAGATACGGGAAGAAGAAAAGAAAATACCATCAGTAAAAATATTTCACCTCTTGTTAAAGCATTCCCCATTCCAAGAGTTTTAAAAGAAAGAGCCAACAGTTTAATTAAAACACTTGAGATCGATGAAAAGGATGTACAGATTGATTATTATGATAATGGTGAAATTGATAACGATACCATCACTGTTTATCATAATAACGAATTGGTGGTTGATAAAGGAAGATTAAGTTACAGTCCCATCACGATACATATCCATCTGGACGAAACGAATCCTATTCACGAGATTATTACCGTAGCCGATAATTTAGGCGATGTGCCGCCCAACACCGCATTGATGGTAATTACAACACCCGGCAGAAAAAGGTATGAGATCTTTATTACTTCGGATGAAAAAACAAATGCAAAAGTTATTTTGGAATATAAACCCAAGAAGCCTGTAAAATTGTATTGATCATTTTTTTCTGAAATCAAGTGTGTCGGTTATTTTTCCGCAGTCAGGCATTGTTTTGGGCAGATAAGGATTTTTGGTTTCTGTTGAATTACTTAACCATGTTGCACCCGCTCCATCAAAAACATCATCGCATTTTTGCCGATAAATTATTTCTTTATTGTATTGAACCAATTTTATAAGGTCATATAATTGTTCACTCAATGTATAAAACGATTTGCGTTTGTTTTCGATATCCTGCTCACCAATAATTCCCTGCAATTCTCCTGAAACATTAGCTGCAGCTGTTCTTGCAGTCTCAGTGGTTGCACTGTCAAACATCAGCAAATTAAAATTCAAACTGTCGGCATCAGTTATTAAAGCCCTGGAATAATGATTGATTGATGTATCGCTTTCGGTAATAAAATTATTTTTCAAATGATAATAATCATCCATCAGTTTAGAGAAAGCCTCATTGAATGGTTGCGAGCTTACGATATTATTCAAAGATTTTTTTTCAGATGTTTGTTGAGATGAATCGCCATTACCGCAGGCAGCAAGCATTGCAATCAATCCGAAAACGATAAGTTTTTTCATGGGTAATCATTGTTTCTCAAAAGTAAATCAAAAATTAATGCTCATCCAATTACCTTTGCGGCTTAAATTTTTAGAATCTTATGTTGATCGGTTTACAAAATGTAACATTTGAATTTGGTGCAAGATTAATTGTGGAAGATGCGACCTGGCATATTAATCCGGGCGAAAGGATTGGTTTGATAGGTTACAACGGAACCGGCAAATCAACGCTATTAAAGGTTTTGGTAGGCGAATATCTTCCATCGAAAGGCACTGTCGAAAAAGGCCGCGAAACCACGATCGGTTATTTGCATCAGGATCTGTTAAGTTTTGATACCGACGATTCTATTTTGGAAGTGGCCATGGGCGCTTTCGAAAAAGTAAAGCAATTGGAAAAAGAAATTGAACTGCTGGGAATAGAATTAGAAAAAACATCTGACGAAAAATTGTTGCATGAGTATTCCGATAAGCTGCATGAACTGGAAATGCTGGGCGGATATACAATTCACCATCGTTCAGAAGAAGTGTTGCAGGGATTAGGTTTTGCAAATGAAGATTTGAAACGGCCGTACAAAGAATTCAGCGGTGGATGGAGGATGCGTGTGCTGCTGGCGAAAATGATCTTGCAGCAACCCGATGTTTTATTGATGGATGAACCTACCAACCACCTGGATCTTCCTTCCATCGAATGGCTGGAAAAATATTTACGTCATTATCAGGGTAGTGTTGTGATCGTGAGCCATGATAAATTTTTCCTGAACCGAATGGTAAATAAAATTGTTGAATTGTATCAGCAACAACTGCATATTTATGTTGGAGATTATGAATATTACGAACGTGAAAAAGAAATAAGAGTTGAGTTGCAACAGAAGGCTTA
>JAGWPQ010000290.1 GCA_028877045.1 Bacteroidota bacterium
ATTCATCTTGGCAGGAACGATCATTTCAAAAGCAGGAATCTTAACGGTAAATGTTTCTTTTGAATTTTGATTTTCCATGGTAAAATATCCCTGCATCCTTCCCATCTCGGTTTTTAAATTACAGCCACTCACATATTGAAATCGTTCGGCAGGTTTTAAAACTGGCTGCACGCCTACAACGCCTTCTCCGTCAACTTCGCGGTGTTCTCCGTTGCTGTCAAAAATAAACCACTGCCTCTTCAATAATTTTACAGTAAACGTATTATGGTTTTCGATAGTGATTCTGTACGCAAACATGAATTCGTGATTCAGAGGATTACTGTAATCAAACTGATAAAAAGTTTCAACACTTATTTGGATTCCTTCTGAAGTCGTTGTTACCATCTAAAATTCATTTCAGTAAAGATAATAATTTGAATAAAGGAATTAAATATTTCTCCTTTTCTCGTAAATAATTAACAAAAACCTTCAAATCACCTGTACTTACTTTGCAGCAAATCGATCAGATCTGAAAATAAGTATTCATTCGATGCTTATTTTTGCGACACCTGCACATCTGTCTTAAAAAAATAATAATATGATAAATATCGCTGTAGCAAAAGGAGATGGAATTGGTCCCGAAATTATGGATGCCGTTCTGCATATTTTTAAAGCCGCCAAAGTTCCTTTGGAATACGAATTCGTTGACATGGGCAAATGGGTATTCGACAAGGGTTTCAGCAACGGTATGACCCCCGAAGCGCAGCAAACCATCGAGCGATTGGGTATTTTATTCAAAGGCCCGATGGAAACCCCAAAAGGCAAGGGTGTAAAAAGCGTAAATGTTACTGCTCGTAAAACATGGAATACTTATGCCAACAAAAGAACTTTTCAAACATTGCATGGTGTTGATACCGTTTTCAGCAAAGCAGGAATACCGATCGATATAACCATTGTTCGCGAAAATATTGAAGATACTTATGGCGGAGTTGAACATATGTTGACTCACGATGTTGCATTAAGCCGTCGTTTTATTACCCGCCCCGGAAGTTTGCAGTTAATTAAGTACGCGTTTGAAATGGCAAAGAAAAAAGGTACGAAACGGATTACCTGCGGACATAAGGCAAACATCATGAAAATCACCGATGGATTATTCCTCGAAGTATTTTATGAAGTGGCAAAAGAATATCCCGAATTAAAAGCTGATGATGTTATTGTTGATGATCTCTGCATGAAATTAGTTACCCGCCCCGATCTTTTTGATGTGGTTGTGCTTACCAATTTGCAGGGTGATATTGTAAGTGATCTTTGCGCCGGACTTGTTGGTGGACTTGGCTTTGCGCCGAGTGCAAATATCGGCGACCATATTTCTATTTTCGAAGCAGTGCATGGAACTGCACCCGATATTGCCGGAAAAAATATTGCCAATCCAACTTCATTATTATTAAGCGGTATTGGCATGTTGCGTCATCTGGGTTTAATGGAAACAGCCGCCATGATCGAAAATGCATTATTATTTACGCTCGAAAGCGGCGTACATACCGGCGACTTTGGCGATAAAAATATTCCATCAGTTAATACAACCATTTTTGCCGACGCTGTCATTTCAAATTTTGGCATGCAACCTGTACATAATGCCAAACCATTATTAAAAGATCAAAACCCAACACCTACATTATTCAAATTAACGCAAAATGAAATGATGGTTTCTACCGAACGAAATGATGAAACCATTTGCGGCGTTGATATGTTCATTGAAAGCAACGAGCAGCCGCAGGAAATTGCTGCGAAATGTTTGCGCCATGCCGGTGTTAAATTCAAATTAATAAATATCAGCAACCGTGGTACACAGGTTTGGCCCACAGGAAGTGTTTATACAAATTTGGTCAATCAATTCAATGTTCGTTTCGAAACGCTTGACGGGCTTCCGTTAAACCAACAGGATATTATTGGATTGTATGTTAGTTTAAGCGGCAATTTTAAAATTTGTTCATTGGAATTATTAAATCAGTGGGGCGATAAAAAAGCATATTCGCTGGCACAGGGACAATAATTTTTTTGTTACGAACTGCAGAATAATAATGTTACTGTTGTTGCGTCGCACTCTTGTACTGCATATTTTTATGGCAACTTTTATTTCGTTTCAAAATATTAATAAATAATTTTTAAAAAGAACCATAGATAATTTTATGAGAAAACTTTTGTCATCATTCATTATTTTTTTAATTGCATTTCAATTATCGGCACAAAATAAAATTGTTGTTTTTCAATCCGATTTTGGTTTAAAGGACGGCGCCGTATCTGCCATGAAAGGCGTTGCAGCAGGCGTTTCCGGCGATTTGAAATTATACGATCTCACACACGAAATTCCGGCTTACAATATTTGGGAAGCCGCTTATCGTTTGCAGCAAACTGTTCCTTACTGGCCTGCCGGAACTGTTTTTGTTTCAGTCATCGATCCCGGTGTTGGTACCAACAGAAAATCTGTTGTACTAAAAACAAACAGCGGTCATTTTATTGTTACACCCGATAACGGCACATTAACTTTAGTGGCCGAAAGTTTAGGCATTGCAGAGATCAGAGAAATAGATGAAGCTGTTAACCGCCGGAAAAATTCGGAAGGTTCTTATACTTTTCATGGCCGCGATGTGTATGCTTACACTGGCGCAAGATTAGCATCGGGAGCAATTAGTTTCGAACAGGTTGGTCCCTTGCTTCCTAAAAAAGTAGTTTCAATTCCGTATCAACATGCTGTGCTGGAAGGAAAAAAAATAAAAGGGAATATTTCTATTTTGGATATTCAGTTCGGAAATATCTGGACAAATATTTCTGATTCACTTTTCAAAAAACTCGATCCGAAATTCGGCGATATACTTCATGTTATTATTTATCATAACAATAAAATAATTTATCAGGGAGATGCGCCTTATTCTCAAACTTTTGGTGAAGTAGCAAAAGGAAGCCCGCTTTCGTACATGAACAGTTTGATGCATTTATCCTTTGCATTAAACATGGGTAGCTTTGCTGACCGCTACCATATTTCGAGCGGAAACGACTGGAGCGTGGAAGTTTCCGTCACTCATAAAAAATAATTATTACAGATTTTATGCAGGCATAAATAAGTGAAGTTGATAAAAACATAGCTTAACACTTGCCGCAAATTCATTTTACCTTAATTTCACCGCTCAATTTAAAGAGTAATTGATTTATGGCAGAAGTAATTTTAATGCCCCGTTTAAGCGACACCATGACTGAAGGTGTGATTGCGGCCTGGCATAAAAAGGTTGGCGACACTGTAAAAAAAGGCGATCTGTTAGCCGAAATAGAAACAGATAAAGCCACCATGGAATTGGAAAGTTATCAGGCCGGCGTGCTGTTGCATATTGGCACACCAGCTGGCGGTAAATTGCAGGTGAACGATTTATTAGCTGTTCTTGGAAAAGCCGGCGAAGATATATCTGCAATTGTTGCAGAACATAGTGGTGGTGCAGCTCCTGTAAAAAAAGCTGCAGTAAAAGAAGAACCAAAACAAACTAAAAAAGAAACTTCCCCAAAAGAAACTATTGCAATGGATGAAGCAGTATTAATGCCGCGTTTAAGCGATACCATGACCGAAGGTGTGATTGCCGCCTGGCATAAAAATGTTGGCGATGCCGTAAAGAAAGGCGATGTATTGGCCGATATTGAAACAGATAAAGCCACCATGGAATTGGAAAGTTATAAGGATGGTATTTTATTATATCAGGGAGCAAATGCCGGCGAAAAAATTCAGGTGAATGATCTGTTGTGCATCATTGGTAAACAAGGATTGGATGTGAATGCTATTGTTGCAGCTGTTAAATCTTCAGGAAACGCAACTGCTGTTGTTGAAGAAACAAAAGCCGAAACTGTTGTTGCTGAACAACCAGCGATCAGTAAACCGCAACCTGCAACTGTTATAAACGAAGGAAGAATTTTTGCATCGCCATTGGCAAGAAAAATCGCATCTGAAAAAAATATTGATTTAAAATATGTGAAAGGCTCAGGAGATAACGGACGAATTACTAAATCCGATTTAGATAATTATGTTCCGCCAACTGCCGCAAGTCAAACAGCAACTGTTACAACTGCTGTTCAAGCAACTAATCAACCAATTACACAATCAACCGGTGTTGTAAGTTTTGATGAAGTTCCTGTTTCACAAATGCGTAAAACAATTGCACGCCGGTTAAG
>JAGWPQ010000031.1 GCA_028877045.1 Bacteroidota bacterium
AAAAAATAAAGCAGGGGTTTAAACCGGCACTTTTTTACATGTTTGCTCTTACGCCGCTTGTTTTTGGAACCATTGATTTTATACTCAATTTATTTGGTGCATTTACAAATTTCAACAGAAATTTTAACCCGATTACTTTAGGGCTTGTTTTTGAATCCGTTATTATTTCTTTTGGTATTTTATATCGGTATAATTTATTTAAAAAAGAGAAAGAGTTATTAGCGATTGAACTGAGTGAACAAAAAGCAATTACAACCAATAAAGTTATTGAAGCTCAGGAGTTAGAACGAAAACGTATTGCACAGGATCTTCATGATGAACTGGGAGGAGATCTGGCAACAATTAAAATAAATTTACAAAATGCGTTAAATGAAGATACTGCAATAGTAAATGCATTGTCCCTTCTTGATAAAGCATCAAGTGATTTAAGAAATATTTCGCACAATTTAATGCCGCCGGATTTTTCTAAGATGAGGTTAAATGAAAATTTGATTTCTCTTTATAAAGAACTGAATCAAAGAAGTATTATTTAACCCGTTGGCGGAGTTAATTTGCCAGTGCATGTTTAACTCTGCTAATGGGTTTGTTGTAAATAAATTTGTTTAAGAACTGTAACACAGTAAATCCTGTAACCTTTGCAAGTATTCTGGATTTAAAGCCAGTAAAGGATTTGGCGTAATTACGCTGCATCATAAACTGGTCGCATAATTGAGAAAAAACTGTTTCAATCCTCTTTCTCACTTTCTTCAAAATTCTGATAACTGGCTTTTCTTCTTTCTGATTGCTTCTTAACGGCACTTCCAATTGAATACCGGCTGTTTCAAATAAATTGATTTGTTGGGTCTTACTAACATATCCTTTATCGCCTGTTATTATGCAATTGCTAAATAATTCTTTTACATCTTTCAAGTATTGAATATCATGTACACTTGCTTTTGTTAAATCCAGCGATTCTATTACACCAACAGCAGAACAAACACTATGCAATTTGTATCCATAAAAATATTTCTTCTGCGATGCACAGTATCCTTTATCCGGTGAATAATGTGCTGTTTCTTTTCCCATCTTATTTCTTTGCTCTCTGCTTAATTTACAAATCTCCAATGGCATTGAATCTATTGCAAATACATCTGCCTGTTTGTTAAGCCGCTCTGCCATTAGCTTTCGGACTCGTTCCGTTTTTTCAAACAATAATTTTCTGCGATCATTATATTGTCTTCTGCTGATGATATTTTCAAATTCACTCTGATATTCTGTCCGCAGTTTTGAAAATAAATAATTCTCACTATCAATACCTAAACACTCTGCTGTTAAGCTTAACGCTATCACTTCTATGTCAGAGAACTTAGGTACTGTACCTCGTCTTACATAATTACCTCTTGTATTTATTTCTTCGCCAACAATATCTTTTATTACTTCAAGAATTTTATCGAAATTCGCCTTGATGTTGTGCATGTTGTTTATGAAAGTTTTGTCACTATCTATGACAACTTCACAACATCTTTTAACGCTTCATCTTCTTAATTTAACTCCGCCAACGGGTTATGAATTATCTTTTTCTAAGAATTTTTTAATCATTTGATGATTTTAGTTTCATCTGTAGATAGAAGATTATCGGCCTGAGGGATCAGATTAGCATCGAAAAGTAAAAAGCCTTGAAACTTAATGTAATCAAGGCTTTTTACTTTTATGTGATCCTTAATACGGGTATTGCCCGATCACATTCCCGGCAGGATAATAATTTGCAACGACAATGATGGCCCCGTTTGCACAAATCGCAACGCCTACACCGACTTCTTTTGTATCCTTCCAAACCATTTGCGTGTAATGGCCGGCAGGTTCCCAATTATTTTCATTAAGTTTTCTATACGAATAATGTTTTATTTCGCTGTACCATGACAGAGAAGCATCAATTGGTTTGTAAGCATCTGATGAACTTCCCCAGAATATATTTTCTCCATAATTTTTCCCATCCTCGCCACAATTTGTCCGGTGTTTTATTTCACAATTATTAGAGCCGGCTAAATAATTGGCCCAGGATTGTGCGTATGCCGATAATTTCGGACTCCAAACCAAAGCAGCAGCCCTAACATTTTTTCTTACTTTATTATGATGCGCTAAAATTTCTTTAGCATCATCCAAGCTTATTTTGCTGCCGGTTATATTATTTGGTATCTGTGCCAGAGAAAAATTAATTGCCAGCAAAAGAACCAGTGTCATTGTTTTAAACATAATTAAATTGTTGCTACAAATTACACTGATTACATTTCTTATCAATTTATAAATAGCCAAAGCTTTGCGAAAAATAAAATGATCGCAGAAACTTGTGATGGAAGAATATTTGCAGAAATTATGATCGGATGTTGAGATATAAATTAATGCAATGGAATTTTTATCAATAATTCGCACCCATTGCCCGGAGATGATTTAATAATACAGAATCCCGAAAATATTTCAGCACGGTTTTTAATATTTTGCAAGCCAATGCCATCGTTTAATGTGGCGGTATTAAACCCCTGTCCATTGTCGAAGATGCGAAGTCTTAAAATATTTTCTATTAATCTTATACTTATTTCTATCTCACTTGCATTGGCGTGTTTAATTATATTTTGTAATTGTTCCTGCAAAATCCTGTATAAGTTTAATTGCAGTTCGCTGCTTAATTTGGTATGATCCAGGTTATCGAAATGAGTAACTATATTATACCTGTTTTCGGTATTTATACTTTTCAACAGGTTTTGAATGGTAGGTATAAAATTATCTCCTTCAAATTTTGCCGGAGCAAGACGATGCGATAATTTCCTTATTTCATGAATTGAATTATGGATCCCGTCTTTTGTTTGATTTATCCAATCATTTTGTTTTGGGTCATTTTCTTTAACCATGCCAATTGTGATCAGAGCGCCTACTAGAATTTGTGCTATGTTATCGTGCAATTCTCTTCCGATAAAATATTGTTGTTTTTCCTGCGCCGATATGATTGCCTTTTTAATATTTTGTTCCTGTTTTTTACTTTCGGTAGTATCTCTTTTTATTCCTACCCAATAAACCGGGACACCTTCCTGATTTAATACCGGAGAAATATTAAGACTGGTCCAAAATTCTTCTCCGTTTTTTTTATAATTGATTATTTCAATTTCGCAGGACAAATTATTATCCATTGCTTTCTTCAAACGCATCAATTCATTCTTATCGGTATTGGCACCCTGTAATATTCTTGGCGTTTTACCAATTACTTCTTCTTTACTGTAGCCTGTCATTTTATAATATGAGTCGTTTACATAAAGAACTTTTGGTCCCGGTGGATCGTATGGAAAAGCTTCTGTGATAATTACGGCATCGGTTGTATTGATGATAACAGTCTCTAATAATTTTAAACGTTGTTCTTCTTTTTTTCGTTCGGTGATGTTTTCCATGTTCACACAAATACCTTTTATTTTTCCGTCTTTACTATCGATTGGATTTAAACGTACATAATAAGTTAAGGTTGTTCCGTCTTTTTGCGGGTAATCGGATTCATAATAATTTTTTTTACCGTTTAAAACAGCAGCCAAATTATTTTTCAAAGATTTTTCTTTTGTATCCGGAACGAAATCGAAAATGTTTTTATTTTTTTGAATAGTGTTGCCCCATTCAGCTGTTGTAAAATCACGCAGCTGATTATTAAATTCAATAACTGTAAAATCATTATCCAATAGTAATAAGCAATCGGAAGAGTTTTCTAAAATTGTACGCAGATGCGACTCGGATAATTGCAATTCTATTTGAACGGATTTTATATTTCTGGCATTTTCACGTTTTTCAAAAGCCTGACTTATTGCCAGAGGCAATCTTTGTAAATTTGATTTCAGC
>JAGWPQ010000291.1 GCA_028877045.1 Bacteroidota bacterium
GGCTCGGCAACGATCTTCTTCATGATAAAACCCATTTCTTCTACTGTTTCAGCGACCTGCTCAAAAAGTTCGTAGAACACTTTATTCTTTGGCATAAAAATTCTGCCGATGGTATTAATACCCATATTTAAAGATTTTGAACAAAAGTAAAGGTATGGTTCGTAAGCTAATTAATTAACGTAAAATTAATAATTAATTAATATTGAGTTGTTTTCGAATCGCTATTACCAATTTTTAAATGATGGCATCGGGATTAAATTACCAAAACAACTGCAGCTCTTGATAGATCATGATTTTAATTCATACAATTAACAGTTTGATTGCATAACGTTCATGTTGTGTTAATATGCCGGTCAGATATTTGCCCCGGTGTTTTGGTAATAGCAAATAGTTAGTAAAGTAGATTTTCTCATGCAGCCGGCCCTTATTTTTATAGGGGCTTTTTTATGTCTGTTATTTTAAACAAATACAACCGTTTAGAAAATTTTATATAAAAAAATATTACAACTCCTTGAACTCTTTTATTTAAATTGTGTATATAATATGAAAAACGCTTGGTGCAAAACAAACCTAATACCGACAACTTACATAAGTTTTTGCCAAATCCGCTGTACAAATCGCTGATCAAATCCGACGTTAATATTTTTATTCTGCTCAGCCTTTCCATTTTCATAAGCGAAATACTGATCATGTTATTGCTGAAGCGATTACCCTCTTACTCAACCTGGTCCGAAGCTGTCATAGATTCGTTTTTATTGTCGGTAATCATCTTCCCTATCATTTATATTTTCTTATTTAACCCATTACGAACAAATATTCTTAAACTGAAGAAAGAAGAAGCGGAGTTGAAAGAAAATGCAAAGCAACTAAAACTATTAAGTACGGCTATTAAAAATGCTACAGACGGAGTTGTAATTACCGAAATAGATCCTGCCGATATAACCAACCAGATCATTATTTATGTGAACGATGCTTATGCTGAAATGAGTGGTTACAGCATAGGAGAAGTTATCGGCAAAACACCAAAGATCCTGCAGGGCAAAAAAACAGATAAAGAAGAATTGAGGCGTATTCGTGAAGCCATTTTGAATTACAGGCCTTACGAAATGGAAATATTGAATTATAAAAAAAATGGCAAAGTATTTTGGTCAACAGTGTCCATTACACCGGTTGCTAATGACGAAGGCGTTTATACGCATTGGGTAGGAATTAAAAGAGATGTGACCAACCAGAAAAAGCACGAACGCGATATCAGAAGGGCTACGATTGCTGCGCAGGAAAAAGAAAAATATTTTATTGGCAGCGAGCTGCACGATAATGTGCTTCAATTATTGATTGGTTCTTTATTTTCCGCAAGCCTGATAAAAAATTTATCGGGAAATGATCTTGTTCGTATGGATGAACTAAAAAATCATATTCTTACTTCCATAAATGAAATAAGAAATTTATCGCATCAACTGGCACCGGCGGGATTTAAAGAAAGTGCATTAAAAGAATCATTCGAAATGTTATTGAATAGTTTTAATGCTGATGATAAATTAAATATTTTATTGGATTTTGATGATGAAGTGAATCAATATCTGTATGCCGATCTGCAATTAAACCTGTACCGCATTTTAC
>JAGWPQ010000292.1 GCA_028877045.1 Bacteroidota bacterium
ATATGAAAACATTGAAAATTACAGTTTCGAAAATTTGCCGAAAGGAAATCCTGCAAATGATTATGGGAATTATATCGGATCGATGAGCAATCATGATAAAGAATATCAAAACCTTATTGAAACAGTGCAAAGCGGGAAACTTAATTATATCAATGCTTTCGACGGAATGAAAACTGTTGAGATCATTCAAAAAATTTATCAATCAGCTAAATAAAGATGGATAAATACAAAATCTATAAAACAGGTATTCGCGATGTTACGTTTGGAGAAAACGTAAAAATTATTGAGCCATGCAATTTATATGAATGTTCGATTGGGAATAATTGTTTCATAGGGCCCTTTGTTGAAATCCAGAAAGGTGTTGTGATAGGAGCGGACTGCAAAATTCAATCGCACAGTTTTATTTGCGAATTGGTAACCATCGGCAATAATTGTTTTATCGGGCATGGTGTAATGTTTGTGAACGATTTGTTTTCGAATGGAAAACCTTCGGGCGACAGTAAATTTTGGAAATCAACAAATATTGGCAACAATGTTTCTATCGGGAGCAATGCAACAATTTTGGCAATAAACATTTGCGATGATGTTGTGATCGGTGCAGGCTCGGTAGTTACAAGAAATATTGAAAAGCCTGGTATTTATGCGGGTAATCCCGCCAAATTTTTGCGAAGTATTCCTTTATAATTTTTTCATAAAAAACCTAAGATAGTAATTGCCTATACAAATTATTCTTCCCAGATAAAGTTCATTATTGTTTTTGCATTTGTTTCGTTACAAAACATTTTTTCTAAAACATTTTTTCGATGTTCAATTATTTCCAAACAAAAAGATTCGGAAAACAGGTTGGTTATTTTTTCTGCAAACGAATTTTCATCATCGGCAATACTGCAAAGATTTTCTAATCCGCTTCCTTCAACAGTTGCTGAATTTGCAATCACATATCTGCCGTTAAATAATGCATTCAGCAATTTTATTTTAATCCCTGTGGTTGCAAATGAAGGAAGAATCTGGATGTGCGCTTTTGCAATCATATCCTGCATTTCTTTTTCGATTGGATTTGCAACCAGACATGTGTACAGTTCCTCATGTGCCATTCTTTTTAATTTTTTTGAAGGGTTTTTCCCTGCAATTACAAAAGGCAATTTTATCTTCTTAAATACTTTTTCCAACAACCATATAACAGCTTTTTCATTGGTGTCGATTCTTAAATCACCGTGATACAAACAATAATTTCCTTTGCCGGTTAAACATTTTAATTGCCAATCAGGTGGAATGAAGATCGGCATATAATTAATTGTTTTGCAACTGAACTCATTCGTGTAAACTTCAACATCTGCAGGTGTTACAGCTAAAAATACATTTGCTTTTGCAGCAATATTTTTTTCGTATTTTTTTAGAAGATAACTTTCCTGCCAATAATATACTTTATGAAGTAATGATGTTGCCGATTTAAATAATTGCCGGTAATACAGGTATTCAACATTATGCAGACGAACAATTTTTTTTCTGTTATTGAACCGAACATCATTCAATAAATACGTGCAATGAATTCCTTCCATCAAGATCGGATGATCATCCTGCAATAGGTTTTGAAATAATCTTTCATTTATTCTGCTCGAAACAATGAAGGGAAGAGAAAAACTAAAACCTTCAATCCCTTTTTTTCTTTTGTAATAATTTACCGAAGCACAATATTTATTCAGTTCATTTTGTTCATCATCACCTTTATTAAAACAATGCAAATGTATTTGCACGCCTTGCTGTTTCAGGGCAGGCAGTTTGTAAAAAAGATCAAACACGCCACCGTAATCAACCGGAAAAGGAACCGTTAGTGCAATGATGTGCAGATGTTTTTCCAAAATGTGTTTAGTTTAGTTTCTTCGTTCTCCCAATTCAGAATTTCTCTTGCTTGCAAACAATTTTGTTTTAGTCTTTCATATACAACAGCATCATTCAATAAATTGTTCATTACTGTTGCAAGTGTATCTGATCCTGTATTTTCAACCATTAAGGCAATATCGAATTCATCGTTGATTTTTTTATATTCCGGAAAATCAACACAGATCTGTGGTACGCCTGCCATCACATAATCGAAAAACCGGTTTGATAAGGATTGATATTGATTTAACCCCGTTGATTCAAATAATGTTAACCCGAATTTTGCCTGAGGAGTCAGTCGAGAAAGTTCATCGGGAGAAATATAACCTCTTAATTCAACTTTATCAGCAACATTATTTTCTTCGATCAATTTTTTTGTTTGCTCAAAAAAATTCCCTTTGCCACAGATGATCAATTTTATTTCCATTTTTTTCATAGCAGGAATTAATGTTTCAAAACACCTTCCTTCATTAACTGCTCCCTGATAAATGATAAAATTTTTTGAAGAAGATGGATTGTTGAGTTGTGTTTTTACAGGAAGGTTCCTGATCACTTCATATTCAACACCATATTTTTTTTTGAATTCTTTTTGGATAAACTGGTTCACTGTGTATCCATACTTGAATTTAGGCACAGCAAATTTTTCGATCATCAACCAAATTGAATGAATGAATGGTCTTGTAATAATTTCTTTTTGCTCGGTAAATAATTCGTGTGCATCGTACACTCTTTTTTTATCTTTGAAAAGAGAAACAAAATAGCAGGGTAGAATAGTATCGAGATCGATCGCACAGATCAAATCAACTTTTTGAAACAACAAGAAAAAGAACAACCTGAAATTATATTCGGCATAAAAACTCATTCCTTTATTAAAAAAGCAGTTTAATGTTTTTTGATGAAAACTTGTTTTCTTTAGCGGAATGGAATCCTTCAATGATCTGCCCACTAATAAAACTTCAAAATCATCTTTTGCCAGCGAATTGCAGATTCGTTGCATTCGCTGGTCGTAAGAAAGGTCGTTGGTAACAGTTAGAATTATCTTGGGCAATGGGGCTAATTAAGATGGGCAAATATAACTTGGTATTGGGCTCTTTTTACTTGAAAACAAACACAATAGCTGTTTTTAGCAGGTTGAAAACGACTTTTACTGAAAAAAATCTGTTTTCAACCCATATTTTTAGTTCCAAACCCCTACCTTTGCCGCCACAATATTTAGATGTAAATTTTTGGACGCTATTTAAACGAAATTTTAGATGTCAATTACAAAAGAAAAAAAAGTAAAAGTATTTACAGATTTTGGTGGCAAAGCCACTAACACCGGATCTATCGAAGGCCAGATTGCTTTGTTAACAGAGCGTATTGCCCACATTAGCCAGCACTTACAGGCTAACAAAAAAGATTTTTCTACCCACCGTGGTTTAATGCAGTTGGTTGGTCAGCGTAAACGCTTATTGACTTATTTGCAAAAAACAAATTTGAGCGGATACCGTTCATTGATCGAAAAACTGGGTCTCAGAAAATAATTTTCTACCTCATGATAAGTGCTATTCCCAACTGATAATTTTTACGGTTGGGAATAGTTTTTTGTGCATGATGGATTTTTAGCAATATATCTTTGACTGATACAGGTTAAAAAATAATTTATTTGACCGTATCATAAATAAAAAATTAATTATGTTATCACAACCAATACAGTCAAGCTTTCAATTGCCTAATGGCGCTGAAGTAATTATTGAAACCGGCAAATTAGCACGCCAGGCCGATGGTGCTGTTACTGTTCGCCAGGGTAATTGTATTTTATTGGCAACTGTTGTTGCAAATAAAGAACCGAAAGAAGGACAAGATTTTTTCCCTTTAAGTGTTGATTATCAGGAAAAATTTGCTTCTGCAGGTCGCATTCCCGGATCATTCTTTAAAAGAGAAGCAAGATTAAACGATTATGAAATCCTTACCAGTCGTTTAATTGATCGTGCTTTGCGCCCATTATTTCCAGAAGATTATTTATGTGATGTTCAGGTATTGATCAGCTTAGTTTCAAGCGATCCTGAAATATTACCTGATGCATTGGCATGTTTAGCTGCATCAGCGGCATTAGCCGTTTCTGATATTCCAATAAAAGAAATTATTAGTGAAGTAAGAATTGCTCGTATTGATGGAAAATTTGTTGTGAATCCAACTCGTTCCGAATTAGAACAATCTGATCTGGAATTTTTAATTGCTGCTACCGAAAAGAATTTGATGATGGTGGAAGGCGAAGCAAAAGAATGTTCAGAAGAAGATTTGGTAAATGCTTTACAAATTGCTCACGATGCAATTCGTGTTCAAATTAAAGCACAAGATGATTTAAGAGATAAGAAAGGTGTTACCGGAAAAAGAGATTATAAAAAACCTGAGCAAAACGAAGAGATCCAAAAGAAAGTATATGCCTTTGCAAAAGATAAAGTGTACGAAATTTCTAAAAGCGCTTCTGCAAAAAGTGAACGTTATGAAGCTTACGGAATTTTAAAAGATGAATTAATTGCAAGCTTAGGTGAAGAAGCAACAGATAGTGACAAGAAATTAGCTA
Organism: Bacteroidota bacterium; assembly: GCA_028877045.1. Taxonomy (GTDB): domain Bacteria; phylum Bacteroidota; class Bacteroidia; order Chitinophagales; family Chitinophagaceae; genus CAIQDX01. The sequence goes on from JAGWPQ010000292.1 coordinate 4,445, forward strand.
AAAAATATTATGAAGATTTGAAGTGGGAAGTGGTTCGTAATATGATGTTAGATGATCGTATTCGTTTGGATGGAAGAAAATTAGATCAGGTTCGCCCATTAGCCATGGAAGTAGAACCGTTGCCTTCACCACATGGTTCAGCATTATTTACAAGAGGCGAAACTCAATCATTAACAACAGTAACATTAGGTACTGCATTAGATCAATTATTAATTGAAAGTGCAGCGAAATCTGAATATTCAAAATTCATTCTTCATTATAATTTCCCTCCTTTTTCAACTGGTGAAATTAAAATGATGAGAGGCCCTGGCCGTCGTGAAGTTGGTCATGGCAATTTAGCAATGCGCAGTTTAAAACAAATGATGCCCGATGATAGTGTGTATGCTTACACAACAAGAATTGTAAGCGATATTTTAGAAAGCAATGGTTCTTCATCAATGGCAACTGTTTGTGCAGGTTCATTGGCTTTGATGGATGCAGGTGTGCCTTTCCCAAAACACGTTAGCGGTGTTGCAATGGGATTAGTTACCAGAAATGATGGAAAGTATGCAATTCTTACAGATATATTAGGCGATGAAGATCATTTGGGTGATATGGATTTTAAAGTTACCGGAACACGCGATGGTATTTGCGGTGTGCAGATGGATATTAAAGTTGACGGATTAAGTATGGAAGTGATGAGAGAAGCATTGGATCAGGCTAAAAAAGGCCGCCTGCATATTTTAGATGCGATGTATGCATGTATCCCTGAAGCACGTGCCGAAGTGAAACCGCATACACCAAGAATGGAAAAATTAATTATTGATAAAGAATTTATTGGTGCGGTTATCGGACCTGGTGGTAAAGTAATTCAGGAAATTCAACGTGTAACCGGAACGACAGTAAACATTGAAGAGATCGGTAATTATGGAGAAGTAAGTATTTTCTCAGCCGATAAAGAAGGACTTGAAAAAGCTTTGGCTTGGGTTAGAGGATTAGTTGCAGTTCCGCAGGTAGGCGAAGTATATGAAGCTACCGTAAAAAGTATCAAAGAGTTTGGTGCTTTTGTTGAATTCTTACCTAAGAAAGAAGGTTTGTTGCACATCAGCGAGATCAGTTGGAAGAGATTGGAATCAATGGATGGTGTTTTAAAAGAAGGCGATAAAATAAAAGTAAAATTGCTGGGTATCGATCAACGTACCGGTAAATTTAAACTAAGCCGTAAAGTTTTAATGCCAAGACCCGAAGGAAGAGGCGAGAGAGAAGATGAAAGAAATAATAACGGTATCTCAGAATAAAATTAAAAAACTAACCCTCGAATAAATCGGGGGTTTATTTTTAGCACATGAATTATATTCAAATCATACTTACTTCAACTACTGAAGAAGAAAATGAAATATTGATCGCACAGCTATCTGCACTTGGTTTTGATGGATTTGAAGAAACAGAAAAAATGATCAATGCATTTATTGAAGAGGATCATTTTAATGAAGATGAATTAAAATCAATACTTAATGAAAGAGAGCTTTCTTATCAAAAACAAATAATAAATAAGCAAAATTGGAATCAGTTATGGGAATCTAATTTCGACACGGTTATCGTTGATGATTTTGTAGGAATAAGGGCCGATTTTCATGAGGCGATAGTTGGCGTTGAACACGAAATAATCATCACTCCAAAAATGAGTTTTGGTACCGGACATCATGCCACCACTTTTATGATGATGCAGCTGATGCGGGAGATAGATTTTTCAAATAAAACAGTATTTGACTTTGGAACAGGAACGGGTATTCTCGCTATCCTGGCTGAAAAATTAGGATCTACAAAAATAACTGCGATCGATAATGATGATTGGTGTATTGAAAATGCAAATGAAAATATATTAAAAAATAATTGTTCTCAGATAGAAATCTATAAATCCGAGAAGCCAGCGGCTCAACAGCAGTTTCAAATAGTTATTGCAAATATTAACAAACATATCATTTTAGCAAATATTCTATCTATTGATCAATCAATAATTTCGGGTGGAGATATTTTATTAAGTGGTTTATTGATTGACGATGAAGCCGATATACATTCATCTGTTCAATCATTTGGCTGGCAATACCAAAAAACAGTACAAAAAGGAGGTTGGATCGCCCTTCATTTTAAAAAGGCGTAAACCGAAATTCTGTGTTAAGAAATTATGAATTATCATTTAGGCGATTATCTTTGCAATCCTTAACTACCCCCAATGAATGAATTATTGCTAATAATAGCGGCATACATGATTGGATCTGTTCCCACTGCGGTTTGGGTTAGTAAAGGCTTTTTTGGAATAGATATCAGAGACTATGGCAGCGGTAATGCCGGCGCTACCAACACTTACAGGGTATTAGGAAGTAAGTGGGGAACTTTTGTGATGATCGTAGATATGCTGAAAGGCGTGATAGCTACTTCACTTTATATTTTGTTGCCTTATTATTTGACCGATCAATGGGACAGGACAAATCTGATGATCGGATTAGGTTTGGCTTCGGTACTTGGACATATTTTCCCGATTTGGGCCGGATTTAAAGGCGGAAAAGGCGTAGCCACATTATTTGGAATGGCGCTGGCAATTCAACCGATCGTTGCTGTTTCTTGTGTGGGTGTTTTTTTGCTGGTTTTATATTTAACCCGCTTTGTTTCGTTAAGCTCTATTCTTGCAGGCGTTTCATTTATGGTATTTATTCTTTTTGTTTTTAATGAAAAAGAAACTTTGTACCGCGTGTTTGCAGTGATAGTTGCATTGCTGATCGTACTCACACATCAAAAAAATATTTCACGAATACTTAAGGGAACCGAAAGTAAAGTTCCTATTTTAAAATATCGCGACCGACGCAGACAAAGAAAACGTAATGTTTAACTTTGCATTTTTATTTTTATAAAAGTATCTTTGCCTTTTCTAAAGTTTATTTCATGTTAATTAAAAGAATTGTATTTGTAATAAGCGTAGTGCTTATTATCTCTTGTCATCGTAATACTATCACAGGAAGAAGCCAGTTAAGTTTAGTTCCCGAATCTCAGGTCCAGTCGTTGGCAGTTACACAGTATAAAGAATTTCTAAGTTCAAATAAGGTAGTAGCAAGTAATGCAA
>JAGWPQ010000293.1 GCA_028877045.1 Bacteroidota bacterium
AGATCGGGGCTATCGGTTTTTAAATTAATTAGTCCACCGGGAATAAGTATCTGTTGATACAACCGCAAAAACTTGGGATGTGTCAATCGTTTTTTTGCTTTGGCTAAGCGCAGTTGCGGATCAGGGAAAGTGATCCATATTTCGCTTACTTCATCTTTTCCAAAATAATCCGGTATCTGATCGATGATGGTGCGAACAAAAGCAACATTGTGTAAACCCGCATCCAGTGCGATTTTGGCGCCACGCCAGATACGGTTGCCTTTTATATCAACACCGATAAAATTTCTTTCAGGAAATAATTTTCCGAGGCCAACGGCATATTCGCCTTTACCGCAAGCCAGCTCAAGCGTGATCGGATGGTTGTTCTTAAAATATTCATCCCATTTTCCTTTCATCCATTGCGGATGTTCTAAAACGTTGGCGAAAGATTTAATAGCCTCGAAGCGGATTAATTTTTTATGTCCCATGCGGCAGCAAAAGTAAGGCAGGTCGATAAATAAATAACTCAGGAAGTAAAAACTTCAAACATCGGTACAAAAACATTATTCTATTACTTAAATTTTTTTGTCAACCTATTCCGGTAATCTTAGCCGTTTTGTCAACCTTTTTCAGTACAAGACAAATCTTCCTTTACTGTTACCAAGACTAATTTTTTATGAAAATTCAATTCCTAACAAAAGTCATATTTTCTTCCGTCAAATCGTTTTAACATTGATGTTTAAACAATTCACCATCTTATCGAAATAAGTTTATATGAAAAAGAATGACAGTTTTCAGAAATTATTGCTTGTAATAAGCGTGTTAGTGTTTGCCATTCCGGTGAGCCTCTTTTCTCAAACAGCAGAACGTGTGATTCCGGCAAATGCGATATCAATGGTAAATCCTTTAAAGGATAGTATGCAGCTTTTGCCAGAAGCTAAAACAATTTATAAGACCAGTTGCAGGCCTTGTCATGGAGAAAATGGAAAAGGCGATGGACCTTCTGCATATACTCTTGAAACTAATCCTGCAGACCACAGTTCTGGTAAAGTACAAAATAAAACTGATGGAGAATTATTCTGGTTAATTACCAATGGACATACACAAACGCCAATGGTTTCTTTTAAAAGAAACATTACTGTAAGAGAACGATGGGAACTGATATTATATATTCGCAGCTTGGCAAAAAAGTCTGAGATAAAATAATTTATTTTATTAGCTTTATATGTTACGCGTCTCAATAAGTGAAGGAATTGAGATATAGTAATTTGGTGTTTCCAAACATAACTAAATAAAAATAGCCAACGCTGTAGAAACAGCACTGGCTTTAAAACACCGAAATAAGAAAGCTGTAGGGGTAGGAGTCGAACCTACACGAGGAAGTTAGCTGTAGTACAAAGTCCGGTGGTCAACCCCGGTCTTTCTTGCGAAAGGCTCTATGCTACGTTTATCCTGGATTCCTCACCCCCGAGACGAGAGGGCATGTCTGCCTAAAGTTTCATCACCCCACAGTATAAAGAACTTTTAATTCTTGTTAATAGAACAAAATTATACAATTGCCTTGATTGTTGAATAGTATTTAAATAATTTTTCAAAATTATCGATATTATTCAATTAATATTCCTTAATATTGAATATAATTTAAAAACCAATAAGAAAATGGCTTCAAAATTGAATCTTGACAAACTCGATTTTCAAATCATCCAGGAGATGATGGAAAATGCTGAAATCTCTTATGCCGATCTAGGCAAGAAATTATTTGTTTCAGGCGGAACAATTCATGTACGCATCAAAAAACTAGAAGAACAGAAAGTGGTTAAAGGTAGGAAATTGGCAGTTGATTTAAAAGCTTTGGGTTATGATGTGATTTCGTTTATCGGAATTTATTTAGAAAAGAGTTCTTTATACGATTCGGTTGCCAAAGAATTAAAGAAAATACCTGAGATCGTTAGATTGAATTATACCACCGGCAATTACAGCATGTTTGCTGAAATTGTTTGCAAGGATATTCAGCAATTGCGGCATGTGCTGCACGATAAATTGCAAAATATAAAAGGTATTGAACGAACAGAAACCTTTATTTCGTTAGACGAAAGTTACAGCCGCAATGTTATTGTGACCGATGGAATGTAGTTTCGCATTATTCATTTTATTTTAATAAAGATGTCTCCAACTTCATTTAATTTAATTGATGTGATCGCAGTTTTACAAAAGCGATCGAAATCGATTTTAATTTTTGTTATTGTTTCGATGCTGATAACGATCGTGACACTTTTTATTGTTCCAAAATATTATCGTTCAACAACAGTGGTAATTCCTGCAAGTCCTGCTTTGGCCGATAAAGCAAGATTATTCAATTCCAATATTCAAAACTTGTATTCGTTTCTGGGCAACAGCGATGATACCGAAACTTTAATGGGTATTGCAAAATTGGATACGGTTTATTATCAGTTGATCGATGAATTTAAATTGGTTGATTATTATAAAACAGAAGGAGAAAACAACAACATCAAAAGAAAAAAAACGATCAAACTTTTACAGAAGGATATCGAAATAAATAAGACCGAATTTAATCAGTTGAAGATTGTTGTGTGGACAAAAGATAAGGAGCTTTCGAAAAATATTGCAAACCGCATGATCGGTATTATTGAGGAAACAGAACAGAACATGTGGAAAGAAGTGTATCAAAATAATCAAAAACAATTAGACGAATCGATCAAAGATTTAGAAGTGCAATATCAAAAAATTTCTGATAGTCTTTCCATTAATACCAATGCCTTTAAAAAAGAAATGCTCGAAAGTCAACGCCAGTCGGCACTTGAGCAAATCAAACAATATCAAAAATCGTCGAACGAAATAAAATTAGCCATTGCAACAACACCGCCGGCATTGTATGTTATTGAAAAGGCAATGGCATCGGCATCGGCTGATAAACCAAATTTCACGGTTGACCTGTTGATCGTTTTGTTTGCAAGTATTGTGTTTGCGATGATAGTGGCTTTGATTTATGAAAGGAACCAAACAAACTAAAAATGCTTTTTCTAAAGCGATATTATTTTTTGTTTGTAACAGCATCGCTGATCTTTATTTTCAGTTTAATAACGGCTATCGCTGTGCAAAATTTTTGGTGGCTGTTCATTCCTTTCGCATGGATATTGATCCCGGTTATTTTTAATTACACAGTTTCTTTTACAGAACGGTTATTTTGGTTGGTGCTTATTCTTTTGCCGTTATCAACCGAACTGATGGTTACAGATTCGCTTGGATTAGATTTTCCGGACGAACCTTTATTGATTTTAATAACAGGGATTTTTATTGTGAAGCTGATTTATAAGCCATCATTATTTCCTAAACATGTTTTAAAAAGATATTTGTTTTTTTTATTGATACTTCATTTGCTGTGGATCTTTATTTGTTGTTTTTTTTCTGTCGATCCGATTCTTTCCATCAAATTTTTTCTTGCAAAGATCTGGTATGTCATCCCGTTTGTTTTGTTGCCTCAAGTAATCATCAAATCGCAAAACGATTTTAAAAAAATCGCATTGAGTTTATTATTACCAATGTTGTTTGTGGTGCTGCAGGCATTGATCCGTCATTCATTTTATAATTTTTCTTTCGAAGGAATTAAACAAGTATTAGATCCTTTTTTCAGAAATCATGTTAACTATTCTGCTATGCTGGTTTGTTTGCTGGCAGTATTGTGGTGTATGCGAAAACTAACGCCAAATAATCAATTTTATTCCAAATTAATTAATGCAGGAATAGTTATTGGTATAACAGGATTAATATTTTCTTTTTCCCGGGGAGCCTGGTCTGCATTGGTTCTTGGCGTTTTAGCAGGAATAATTTTTCATCTGAAAAAAATGAAAATAGTTTTAATTGGTTTTGCCATTTCTTTTTCGGTTTTGATAGCATGGTTATTCGTCAATAATAATTATTTAAAATTTGCACCCGATTATCAGCACACTATATTTCATACCGATTTCAGCGAACATTTGCAGGCAACGGTTACATTAAAAGATGTTTCGAATGCCGAACGCTTTTATCGTTGGGTAGCTGCCGTAAATATGATTGCCGAAAAACCAATAGCTGGTTTTGGTCCAAATAATTTTTATGATAATTATAAATCTTTTACCAGAAACCAGTTTAAAACATGGGTTAGTAATAATCCCGATCATTCATCTGTTCATAATTATTTTTTGCTCACGGCATTAGAACAAGGTGTTGTCGGATTGATTTTATTTGCAGCATTATTTTTTGGAATGATCTTAAAAACACAGCAATTATATAAGCAGTTACACAATAATTTTTACCGAACCATTGCACTAACTACCGGAATTGTTTTGGTAATGATCGGCACTGTTATTTTTTTAAGTGACCTGATTGAAACAGATAAAATAGGAAGCCTTTTCTGGCTTAGTTTAGGAATGATCTTTATTTTGCAGGAAAAATTGACAGAGGAGCAACACTCAATTGCTACAACCGATTCGCAATTTTCTGATATCGTTTAACAGTTTCCCAATTTCGAAAATTTTTGCCGAAAATACAATCTCATTTACCGAATAAGTATTTTTACAAACAGCTAAGGCAGCTTTATTGATATCATTAAATAAGATTAAACTTTATTGTATTTGAATTGTCTTACTAAAATTAAAGCCTTAGTTATGAAAAACTTATTTTTCTTTCCGTTTGTATTATTGGCAATGATCTTTCTAATTGTTTATGCGTGGTGGCCTGAAAATGCTGAACAGATTCAAAACGTATAGCATTCTATTTTACTTGCCTTCCCTTCCAATGGTAATTCCCAAATTTTCCAAACCATCCTGCTATTACGGTATAGGCAATGTGCATCGGTTGAAAAAACGGAAAGGATATAAATGACTGCTCGAAAAATTTTCCAACAGGCAATAAAAATAACAGCTCCACGAAACTTTTCAATAATAAAAAAAGTAACCAGATCAATAAAACCATCGGTTTAAAAAATGCAAGCAATGGCATAAGAAATAAAAACAGGTTCAGTAAATAAACTAAAAGTAAAACACCGAAAACATTTTTGTCTTTTAGATGGTCGGCCTTGCTTGCCCAACGAATCCTTTGATTTAAAAAACTTTTCCAATCGGGCATAGGATCTGTTGTAACAATTGCATCTTTCGAAAATAAAAATGCCAATTGTGTTGGAAATTTTTGTCTGATCTTATTCATCAGCATCATATCATCGCCGCTGGCAATTTTATCGATACCATTAAAACCATTTACTTCATAAAATGTTGATCTTTTATAGGCAAGGTTTGCGCCATTACACATGCTGTGAAATCCTGCTGATACTGAAGCTGCAGTTATTCCTTGTAAAGTTGTGAAGTCGAGGTTTTGGAATGTAGAAAGAATAGTACCGTTGTTGCTGAATGCCACCGGTGCTGCCACAAAAACAGGATCTTCTTTTTGAATGATCGCTGCAAAAGAAAGCAGCCAATTTTTAGTTACTGCGCAATCGGCATCGGTTGTAATTATCCAATCACCTGCCGAACTTTTAATACCATTTTCGATTGCTTTTTTCTTGTAAGAATTTAATTTTTCCCCGTCTAATTTATCTTCCAAACAAATCAATTTTACATTACGATGTTGCTGCTGAAATTGTTTTATAAGACTGGCTGTTTCATCTGTTGAATGATCATCGATGACAATCACTTCAAATAAATATTCAGGATAATTTTGGTTGAAGATGGATTGCAAACAGGGAATGATATTCTTCTCTTCGTTTCTTGCAGGAATGATGATCGAAAAATTAATTTTTGGTTCAAAAGTTTCGGGGATCGGGAATGGTTGCAGTTTTATAAACCATTTTCTGTACAGTAAAATAATTATTGCATACAAAATAAATAATGCAACTGTAATCAATAAATAAATGGTTAACCACATTGCAGCAAAGTAAATAAATTAACTGCGAAACATGCCGGCAATTTCTGTTGCATATTTTAATTTTAAAAGCTGGTG
>JAGWPQ010000294.1 GCA_028877045.1 Bacteroidota bacterium
AAATTCATGAGTTGTTTTTGCTAAGAATGGCTGTGCGCCTAATCCGCCGCCGATAACAACTTTAAAACCACGAACCTGTTTCCCATTGATTTCTTTGATACGTGGAATGATCCCGAGATCATGCATAAAAACCAATGCGCTGTCTTTCTCGCTGCTCGAAACAGCGATTTTAAATTTACGACCCATCTCCTGTCCAACAGGTTTGCGTAAAAAATATTCGAAGATGGCATGAGCATAAGGTGTAATATCAAAAGGTTCATCAATATCAATTCCTGCCATATCCGAACCGGTAACATTTCTAACCGTGTTGCCGCAAGCTTCGCGGATGGTAAGACTATCTTTATCTAATTCAGTCCACATTTCGGGTGTGCGATCGAGGCTAACAAAATGCAGTTGAATATCCTGGCGTGTTGTTAAATGCAAATTTCCTGTAGAATATTCATCAGTAACTTCTGTTAATCTTTTCCATTGAGCAAAAGTCATTTTACCGTAAGGCAATTTGATGCGAACCATCTGAACCCCTTGCTGGCGTTGGCCATACACGCCTCTTGCCAAACGCAGGCTGCGGAATTTTTCTTCCGGGATCTTACCTTCTTTAAACGCACGGATCTTTTGTTCCAGTTCAATAATATCTTTTTCAACTAACGGATTTTCTAATTCTGTTTGAAAACTTTGCATTGCTTTTTGGTATTGATGATGATTCTTTAAAAGAGCAGGATTTTAATATCCTACAAATTAAGTGAACTATGCAAATGTATGGTTTGAAATAAAGTATCCAAATTTTATTTACCCGATCCGTTTACGAAAAAAGAAATAAACCGTGGAAAAAAAGTAAAATAAAAGTCTATCATTTCAGTAGGGTTTGTATATTTGCGCTTTAATTATGAAAAACAGAACTACTACCAAAACACCTTTCAACATCATCGCAAATTACCTTTTGAAGGTTTTTAATGCCTGTCACTTTTTGATTACTGCTTATAATTGCTGCCATTCGGGGGCATAATTTTTATCTCTCCAAAAGTTTGTAGTTATCTTATTTTAATTTAATCTACTAAAATAATAGACTAATGAAAAAAAACACCTTTTTACTTCTGCTAGGAATTATATCGTTCGCATCACAATCTTTATCGCAGGGCGCTTTCGTGATCTCCGGAAAAATACAGGACACATCCAATACACAACCGTTAGCCGGTGCCATCATTAAAATAAAAGGGGCGAATGGCGGAACCATCGCAAATGAGGACGGCGCTTTTGAATTAAAAATATTTCAGAAACTTCCTGTAACTATTATAGTTTCTTCTTTAGGATATAAATCGCATGAGTTTATCATTTCAGATAATAATACAGCAAAACTTTCTCTTTCGCTCTACTCACAAAATCAATATGCCGGACAAGTCGTTGTAACAGCTTCCAGAGTCTCAGAAGCCATTTTACAATCGCCGGTAACGATCGAGAAATTAGATCTGCGGGCAATTAAAGAAAGCCCGGCGCCAAGTTTTTTTGATGCACTTGAAAATTTAAAAGGTGTGCAGGTGACAACTTTAAGCATTGGTTATAAAGTACCCAACACAAGAGGTTTTGCGGGAACCACCAATTCACGCTTTTTACAAATGGTTGATGGAGTTGATAATATTTCTCCCGGTATTGGAGCGCCTGTTGCCAATGCAGTTGGCCCAACCGAATTAGATATCGAAAGCGTAGAACTCATACCCGGAGCGGCTTCTGCGGTATATGGATTAAATGCCATCAATGGAATTTCAAATCTTAAAACAAAAAACCCTTTTCGTTATCAGGGGCTAAGTGTATATGTAAAACAAGGTGTTAACCATGTTGATGGAAAAGATCTGTCGCCATCTGTATACAGCGAGTATGCCATCCGTTTTGCAAAAGCGATCAACAAAAATTTTGCTTTTAAAATAAATGCATCTTATTTATCGGGAAAAGATTGGGTAGCCAACGATAGTAACGATCAATATTATGCAGCAGGAAATAAAACAAATACTTCACTGGGCATTGGTATTGCAAATAACCCCGGTGCAGATCTAATTAATCGTTATGGTGATGAATATAACAGCGATATGAAAACATTAACCCTTGATGGCAAAACTTATGATATTAGCAGAACAGGTTATTTGGAAAAAGATCTAAGCGATTATTCCGTAAAAAATTCTAAAGTAGATGTTTCACTCTATTATAAATTTTCTTCTTCATTAAATGCGTCATATACTTACAGGATTGGAACAGTATCCAATAATTATCAAAGAGGAAACCGCATCAGGCTTGATGGTGAACAAATTCAGCAACATACATTTGAAATAAAAAATAATGAGTTCTTCATCAAAGCGTATTATACACAGGAAAATACAGGCAACAATTCTTTCAACTTCCGCCCGTTAGCCGAAAACATTGATATGGCATTTAAAAAATCGCCGCAATGGTGGACCGATTACAGTAATGCCTTTAATGCTGCATTTGCTGCCAATGGCGGTGATGTTGCTGCATCGCATGCAGCGGCAAGAGCATCTGCCGACAATGGAAGGTACTTGCCCGGTACTGCTGCATTTGATAGTGTGCGCAATAAAATCATTCATACCAATAATTGGGATACTGTTGGTGCGCAAGTATTATTAAAATCGGCTTTCTATCACATCGAAGGGCAATATGATTTTAGTAAATTTACCAGAAGCATACAATTATTAGTGGGTGGCAATTACAGAAAATATATTGTTACACCTGATGGCAATGAATATATTAATCCTGCAGTACTGTTCGATCTTTCAAGAGCAAGAGATAAATTCTTTTATTATAATTATGGTGGATTTATTCAGGCATCAAAAAAAATATTTGATGATAAATTAAAATTAACAGCATCATTACGAGTTGATAAAACAGAGCATTTTGATGCGAAAATAAATCCGCGAATTGCAGCTGTGTATTCGCCAAGTGATTTAAATAATTTTCGTGTTTCGTATCAAAACGGATACCGGTTCCCAACTTTATTCGAAGGTTTTGCTTTTGTGAACAATGGTGGTGTAAGGCGTTTGGGCGGATTAAGTACAATTGCCGGCCCGTTGAACGTATTTGAAAATTCATATCTCAATTCATCGGTAACTGCATTTAAAAATGCTGTGAATGCTGATATCAGCAATGGTATTAATAAAAATGTTGCCATTGCAAATGAACAAGGGATACTTGTTAAAAGCATGTACACTTATATTCAACCTGAGCACTTAAATTCTTTTGAAATTGGTTATAAAGGAATTGTTTTGAACAATAAATTATTTATTGATGCGGATTATTATTTTAATGTGTACGATAATTTTATTGGCCAGTTAGATGTTACACAACCCATCAGGGGAACGATCAGCCAAACCGGCGGAAGCAGTGACAGCACTGCTTATTTTGCTTATACAAACGGAACTTCGGTAAAGAAATTCAAGATGTGGACCAACTCGAAAAGTAAAATAAGTAACCAGGGTTTTGATATTGGATTGAACTATAATTTTTATAAGAAATTTACTTTTGGTACCAACATCAGTTATGCTGCTTTGGTACAGGTAAATAATTCGGATGCATTTACACCTGCATTCAACACACCAAAATGGATCTCGAATATTTCATTTGGGAACAGGGAAATAATTAAAAACACAGGATTCAATATTGTGTGGCATTGGCAGGATGCATTTTACTGGAACAGTCCTTTGGCCAACGGAACTGTTAATGCTTACAGCACGTTTGATGCTCAGGTAACAAGGCGTTTGCCCGAATTAAGTACGACCATAAAAATTGGCGGAAGCAATCTTTTAAATACTTACCACACACAATATATTGGCGGCCCTTCGGTTGGAGGTTTTTATTATGTGACTATCATCTTTGATAATAATGTTAAACTGAAATAATTACGTGAGGCATGGACATCCGTACCATGCCTTATTTACAGCCCTGTGGCCGAGTGGTTAGGTAGTGGTCTGCAAAACCTTCTACGGCGGTTCGAATCCGTCCG
>JAGWPQ010000295.1 GCA_028877045.1 Bacteroidota bacterium
CCTGCAAAGATCAGTTACATGAACATTGATAACGAAAAGAAACAAGCCGATGTGTATTTAAAAGCCGATCAGGTTTCTTTGGCAATTGGTCGTCGCGGTGTTAATATTAAATTAGCATGCGAATTAACCGGATATGAGTTGGATGTGTTTCGTGAAGATGAAGAAAAAGCTGATGAATTTGATATTGATCTGGATGAATTCAGCGATGAAATTGAAACATGGGTTATCGATGAATTCAAGCGTGTGGGATGCGATACGGCAAGAAGCGTATTAAATTTAACTGCCGAAGAATTAGAAAGAAGAACCGATCTGGAAAAAGAAACAATTGCAGATGTGCGCAATATTTTACAGGCTGAATTTGATAAAGAATAGTTGAATAATGAACTGAAAGTACAAGAGTGCGACGCAACGAAGCATCGTAATCGCGTTGAAGTTGGTCTCACTAATAATAAAATAAATGATCGTGATAAATTATCAATTAATCAGGATCGATGGACAAAATAAAAAAACTGAATGTCAGAACTCAAATTACCGAGATTATTAGCCGCAGCTAAAGAATTTAATGTTGGACAAGATACCATCATTGATTTTTTGGCAAAGAAAGGATTTAGTAAAGACGACCTGAAGCCCACGGCAAAGCTTTCGGAAGACATGTATTATGCCCTGCAAGCCGAGTTTCAAAGCGATAAGGTTGCAAAAAACAAAGCAGATCTTGTAGAAATTCCGAAGGGTGGAAGCAGTGAAATAAAGAAAAAGAAAGACGAAGAAGAAATAACATTCAAGAAAGAAGAGAAAAAAATTGCTGTTAAAGAAGAACCTAAAGTTGAAAAACAGGTTGTTGTTGAAGAAGTAAAAGAAATCAAAGAAGTTGCAGCCCCTCCGGTAAAAGAAATAGAAGCTGAAGAACCCGAAATAACTAAAATAGAAATACAGGAAATCGAGACTCCGAAAGTTTTAGATAAAATAGATCTAAGTACAATCGATTCTTCAACACGTCCTAAAAAAACAAGCAAGAAAAAAGAAGAACCGGTTGTTGAGCAAAAAGCCGAAGAGCCAAAAAAAGAAAAGAAAAAAGAAAAAGAAGTTACTCCGGAAAAAAAGCCAACAGAAAAAGTAAAAGAAGAGCCTGTAACAATTGTTCCTGAAGAAGAAGCAGCCCCGCAAATTGAAAATATCGAAATCGAAAAATTAACCGGACCAAAAATCCTTGGTAAAATTCAATTGCCTGTTGATAGCGATACACGTCCCAAACCTCCGACAAGAGAAGAAAAACGTAAACGCAAACGTATTCCTGTTGATAAAAAAGGAAACGATCAACCGCAACAAAGAGCTCCTCAGCAAGGTGGCGGTTTCAACAGAGATAACAGAGGTGGACAAGCACCTGCTGCAAGTGGTGGCGGACCAAACAGACCAATAGTTCCTGCAAATAATAGAAATAATCAAGCTGGTGGTGGATTTAACAGAGGTGGTGGAGCCGGACAACAACGCCCCGCCGGTGGTGGCCAGCAGCGTAGTGGAAACAGAGGTGGTAGTGCTCGTGATAATCGTCGCGAAGACAAAGAAATTGATGCAAAAGAAATTCAGGAAAAGATCCGCGAAACACAGGCTAAGCTTGCAGGTGCAGGTGGCCGCGGTAAAAGCTTAAAAGCAAAATACCGACGTGCAAAACGCGATGAAGCAGCAGATGCTTTGGGCGAAATGGTTGAGGATAATAAACTTCATGTTACAGAATTTGTTACTGTAAGCGAATTGGCAAATCTGATGGATGTAAGTTTTGCTGATGTGATTGGAAAGTGTATGGGATTGGGCATCATGGTTTCTATCAATCAACGTTTGGATGCTGAAGTAATTGAATTGGTAGCAAGTGAATTTAATTATGAAGTTGAATTCATAAATCTGGATGATGTAGATGAAATGGAAGAAGAGGAAGAAGAAGACAGTCCTGAAGATTTGGTTGGTCGCCCTCCAATCGTTACGATCATGGGTCACGTGGATCATGGTAAAACATCATTGTTGGATTATATCCGTAATGCCAATGTGGTTGCCGGTGAAGCGGGTGGTATCACACAGCATATTGGTGCGTATGAAGTAACATTGCCTACCGGAAAACATATTACATTTTTAGATACACCCGGTCACGAAGCATTTACTGCCATGCGTGCCCGTGGTGCAAAAGTTACAGATATTGCTGTTATTGTTGTTGCTGCTGATGATGCCGTAATGCCTCAAACAAAAGAAGCCATCAGTCACGCACAGGCAGCAGGCGTTCCAATGATCTTTGCTGTAAATAAAATTGATAAAGATGGCGCTAATCCTCAAAAGATATATGAGCAACTTTCTCAAATGAATATTCTGGTAGAAGAATGGGGTGGTAAATATCAATCACAGGAATTAAGTGCGAAGAAGCATATTAATATAGATTTATTATTAGAAAAAATATTATTGGAAGCTGAGGTGCTGGATCTGAAGGCCAACCCAAACAAGGAGGCAGCAGGAACAATCATTGAAGCTTCATTAGATAAAGGTCGTGGTTATGTTGCAACTATTTTAGTTCAAAACGGTACTTTACGATTAGGTGATTTGATAGTATCTGGCCAGCATTTCGGTCGCATCAAAGCCATGTTCAACGAACGTAATCAACGTGTAACCGAAGCGCCTCCATCAACACCTGTAGTTATTTTAGGTTTGAATGGTGCTCCGCAGGCCGGAGAAAAATTCAAAGTTTATGCAGATGAATCAGAAGCAAAAGATATTGCTTCAAAGAGAGCGCAAATCATGCGTGAACAAGGACTACGTGCAAGAAAACATATTACATTAGATGAGATCGGCCGCCGTTTGGCATTGGGTAATTTTAAAGAATTAAATATTATTATCAAGGGTGATGTGGATGGATCGGTTGAAGCCTTGAGCGATTCATTGCAAAAATTATCGACCGATGAAATTGCCATCAATGTTGTTCATAAAGCGGTTGGACAAATTTCTGAAAGCGATGTGTTGCTAGCTACTGCATCTGATGCCATCTTAATTGGCTTCAATGTCCGCCCTTCACAACAAGCAAATCGCCTGGCACAAAATGAAGGTGTTGAAATTAAAATGTACTCGATCATTTATAATGCAATCGAAGAAGTGAAGAGTGCGATGGAAGGTATGCTTGAACCTAAAATACAGGAAAAAGAAGTTGCCACTGTTGAGATACGCGAAGTATATAAATTCGATAAAGCAACTGTTGCCGGTTCGTTTGTGACGGACGGAAGAATTAAACGCGATGCTAAAATTCGCTTGTTCCGCGATGGTATTTTATTGTACCCAAGACAGGAAGGAGCATTTGCAGAACTCGGCAGCCTGAAACGTTATAAAGATGATGTGAAAGAAGTGCCAAGCAATATGGAATGTGGCTTAACCGTAAAAAACTTTACCGATCTGTCTGTAGGCGATAGCATTGTTGCGTACGAAGAAGAAGAAGTAAAAAGAACATTATAAAATACAGCTATTGGCAATTAGCTTCAAGCCGCCCGTGTTACGGTTATCAGCTTGAAGCTAATTTTTTTGTTAAAAGCATCATATAATAACTGTTGCACGTTTCGAAAGAGTAATTTTGAATTCATTTATTGATTATGAAAAAATTTTTGAGTTTCTTTTTTATTGTGATGATTGTTGCTCATCAATCTTCGGCACAACTTGTAAAAAA
>JAGWPQ010000296.1 GCA_028877045.1 Bacteroidota bacterium
GATAACAATTTCATTTGCTGCCAAAACATAGAATTGCGGAAATAATCCGATAGAGATCATGATCAGTAAAATAAAATATTGCGGCAACCGCATGCCTAATGCCACTTCTTTTGGTTCCTGATGCAATTGTGTTCTTGGATTTCCCAAAAAAATTGTTGCAAAATTTTTTGTGAATGCAAGCATCGAAATCCCGCCTATCAATGCCAGTCCGGCAAGAGCAAAAAGCATCAGCGTTATATAAATTATTCCAACCGATTTAATGCCGTGCAAAATGCCGCTGTATAAAATAAATTCGGAAACAAATCCATTAAAAGGTGGCAATCCACCGATGGCCATCGCTGCAATTAAAAAAAGAAAAGCCGTTTGCGGCATGGTTTTTATCAATCCACCCAACTTCTCCATATCGCGTGTATGTGTTTGTTGATACACAGAACCTGCTGTAAAAAATAAAAGCGATTTAAAAAGCGAATGATTTAGTGTGTGAAGCAAAGCACCGGTAAATCCTAAAACGATCATCACTTTATTTCCGTTGCCCATACCCATTAAACCAAGTCCGATACCGATACCAATGATGCCGATATTTTCAATGGTACAATAAGCGAGCATCCTTTTAAAATCGCGGTGAACGGCTGCATTTAAAATGCCGAACAATCCTGTTAAAAGTGAAATGCTGATAATCATTTCGCCAATGAATGTGTAATCATGTTTCAATAAAAAAATAATGCGGAATATTCCGTAAATACCGATCTTAACAATCACTCCCGACATTACACCTGAAATATGCGAGGGTGCTGCAGGATGTGCCTGCGGCAACCACGAATGCAACGGAATGAAGCCGGCTTTAATTCCAAAGCCGATAAAAAATAAAATGAATAACCAAAGGTTCGAATGATGTGCAAAGAATTTTTCTACGGCCGAAAATTCAAATGACCCTTCCGAAAAATAAACCCATATAAATGCTGCTGCCAAAAAAAGTACTCCAATATGCATTTGAACCAAGTAATTTATTCCGGCGCTAAGTGTTCTTTTATTTTGATGATCGAAGATCACAAGCATAAAAGATGAAATAGACATCAGCTCCCAGGCAATTAAAAAAGCCAATCCGTTTTGCAGCATGCAAACCCATAACATGGATGATTGAAACAATAAAAACAATGTCCAGTGCATCGAAAGATTGTCAGTTTGTTCATCATATTTTTCCATATAACCAATCCCGTAAAAAGCGCCGTTGATGCAGGTTAGATTGATGATCAGAATAAACCAGGCAGCAAGGCTGTCAATATGAATTGAAATATTGCCAAACACCGAAGATTGCCAGCATAACACATCGAAAGTATTTCCTGTTAATGCTTCAATAGCAGGCACAGAGCTCAGCGCAGCCATTAACAAAACCATTATAAAATTAGCTTTTGCCCGAAGTGAATGTGGCAGGACCAAAATGGCAATCATTCCGGCTAATGGTAACAAAAAAATTAAACCAATAAACAAAGAGTTCAGCATAGCACTACATCAATTAAACTAAAAAGTTACGTTTTATTTACAGAACAGAAATCAATTTTTTAACACATGGGAAATAAATTATCTATTTTGTGTATTATCAGCCCTTATTCTGCCACAAAAATAAAAACAAAATATTGCAGTGAAGAAAGTGTTTTGACGGAATAAAAAAATAATTAATATCTCTGAAACAAGACGGCTGCAGATATATTAATTATTTACTCATATTGATTGATGAATGTCAATCTTTCCATTCATAGTTAATACATAATTTAAAATAAAAAACGTTCAAACAAATTGCCTGAACGTTTTTTGTAGGATGCTCTTATTTCAGAGTTTGATCATTTCCCCTTAAAAGTGCGTGTATAACTTATAATATACATGCACCGAGGTGAAGAGATTTTATTTCGAAACAATGATCATCGCCAATCCTGCCAGATATAAAACCAACATCACATTTAAAATAAGTTTTGTCCCTTTTGGTGCTTTATCAAATTCCTTCCAAACATAAATTCCCCACAACGCTGCAACAACTGTTGCACCTTGTCCCAAGCCATAAGACACAGCTGGACCGGCTTTTCCGGAAGCAATAATACTCAGCGACATGCCAATGCACCAGATCAATCCACCAAAGACCCCGATCAAATGATCTTTCCCCTTTCCTTTGAAATAATCAGTAAATGAAACTGCATTTCCGATAAAAGGTTTTTTCATTTGAATGGTATTAAAAACAAAACTGCTTGCAACAATTCCAACAGCAAAAAACACCAATGCGGTGTACGGTGATAATTTTTCAGCTTCGGGATATACAAAATCTTTCACCATCGAATCGGCAACATATTTATAAAATAATCCCATCAAACATCCGCTGACAACAGAAAGTATCAACCCTTTTTTCGAAACACCGCCATCGTTTGATTGTAATTTTTGGTATGCCCCTGCATTTAAAATAATTGCAAGTACAATTAATGCAACACCGCCAAAAATTAAAACCGGATTTCCCTGCGGATTGGAAATATAATTTACCACAACGCCCAAAACCAATGCTATTCCTATTCCTACAGGAAATGCAACACTCATGCCTGCAATGGCAATGGCAGCAACCAAAAGAATATTTGCCAAATTAAAGATCACACCACCGATCAAAGCCAGGTGAATGTTGGTATGACTTGCCTGATGCACATCATCCAAAAATGAACGTCCCACTGTTCCGTTACTTCCTAAAGTAAATGCAAGTAATAATGTGGTCAATAAAATTCCAAAACCATAATCCCAATAAAATAATTCGAAGCGCCAGGTTTTGGTTGTGAGTTTTGTTGTGTTGGCCCATGAACCCCAGCACAACATGGTTACAACGCAAAGTAAAATGGCAAGACTGTAATTGTCTACAATAAACATGGCAATGATTTTAATCGCTAGTAATTAAATTATTAAACAATTTCTTTTCGGTACGGAACTGATGCCTGTGCACCCAACCTCGTTACAGAAATAGATGCAGCTTTGCAAGCAAATTCAATTGCGTGTTTCCAATCCATCCCTTCGGTCAATGCAACAGTTAATGCACCACTGAAAGTATCGCCTGCAGCAGTGGTATCCAATGCAATTACTTCGGGTGATTTTATTTTTAATGATCGACCCTTATTTTTAAAATAAGCACCCTGTTTTCCTAAAGTGATGATAACATTTTCAACACCTTTATTCAGCAAATAATTTGCGGCACTTTCTGCCGATGCGTCGTCTGTAACTTCAATGCCGGTAAGTATTGCAGCTTCCGTTTCGTTGGGTGTAACTAAAAATAGTCCGTTCAATAATTCATCGCTTAAATGTTGTGCAGGTGCCGGATTTAAAATCACTTTCTGATTATTTGATTTAGCATTCCTTGCAACGGTTTGTATCGTGTCCATCGGTATTTCCAGTTGCATCAAAATAATTTCTGCTTCCGAAATATTTTTTACTTTATCAATATCACTCATCAATAAATTCCCGTTCGAACCCGGTGCTACAACAATACAATTTTCGCCTGTAGCATTTACCATAATTAATGCAGCCCCCGACGGATTCTTTTCATCAACAAAAACAAAATCAGTATTCATATTTTCTTTTCTGAAACCTTCAATGATTTGTTTACCAAAAACATCGTTACCCACTTTCGCAACAAAAGTTAGGTTGCCGCCAAGTCTTGCAACAGCAACAGCCTGGTTGGCACCTTTACCACCGG
This sequence comes from Bacteroidota bacterium, assembly GCA_028877045.1. GTDB lineage: Bacteria > Bacteroidota > Bacteroidia > Chitinophagales > Chitinophagaceae > CAIQDX01. The sequence continues at coordinate 3,716 of JAGWPQ010000296.1, forward strand.
CATTCATAAAAAAATTACCGCCCAATAATGTTTCGCCGGGCAAAGGATGTTTTTCGGCCTTAACAACCATATCCATCGTTGCACTACCAATTACAAATATTTTTTTCATGATTATTTTTTTGTTACAAGCTTTTGTTTTTTATGGCATCAACTGTTGCGTCGCACACTTCAAGGTTCCATTTTCATGGCAACTTTTTTTTATTGCATCACTTTAGTTAATGGCATCCACACTTTAACATCAGCACCTGTTTGTCCTGCATCGGCAAACGGAACAACAACAATTTTTTGTTTCATTTCATTTTTTAAGATCACATCATACACTTGTGTACCGATCCATCGTTTAAGCAAAACTTTAGTATTCAAATCGCTGTCGTATACCAACACTTGCGGACCGCGTTTAAATGCAATTTGATCAGGATAGCTTTTGCCGCCACTTAATTCTTTAAGAGGAATATCAAACGATATTTTTATTTTA
>JAGWPQ010000297.1 GCA_028877045.1 Bacteroidota bacterium
TGGCAATAGTATGTTTTCTACCGGTGACGTAAAACGATTGGGGATCCCGGAATTAAAAATGGCAGATGGCCCATTGGGTGTTCGGGAAGAAATTTCTCGTGACAACTGGGCCCCTGCAGGATTAACCAACGATTTTGCAACTTATTATCCGGCAGCTGGTGCTTTAGCAGCAACATGGAATCCCCGTCTGGCATATATTTTCGGAAATAGTGTAGGACAGGAATTGCGTGCGAGAGATAAAGACATGCTGCTTTCGCCGGCAATAAATATAGTAAGAACACCACTTGGGGGCAGAACTTATGAATATTTAACCGAAGATCCTTTCCTGAATAAAAAGATGGCTGTGCAAATAATTACGGGCCTGCAAAAAAATGATGTGATGGCATGTGTAAAACATTTTGCTGCAAATAACCAGGAAACCAATCGGGATTTTGTGGATGTACAAATGGACGAACGAACCCTGCGGGAAATTTATTTACCGGGATTTGAAGCGGCTGTAAAAGACGCTAAAGCTTACAGCATAATGGGTGCATACAATAAGTTCAGGGGCGAATATTTATGTGAAAGCGATTATATGCTCAATAAAATATTGAGAGACGAATGGGGTTTTAAAGGTGTAGTTGTTTCAGACTGGGCTGCAGTTCATTCTACCGTAAAATCTTTAAAAAGCGGATTGGATATTGAAATGGGAACACCAAAACCTTTCAATGAATTCTTTCTGGCCGATAAATTAATTGCTGCTGTAAAGGCAGGCGAAATTTCGGAAGCCGAAATCAATAAACATGTAAAACGTATTTTGCATGTATTGTATCAGGTAAAAGCTATGGGCAGTAATACTAATTCCCGGATCAAAGGAAGTATTGCAACCGAAGCGCATTATCAGGATGCGTACAAAATAGCGTCTGAATCAGTGGTGTTGTTAAAAAATGAAAACAATGTATTGCCTTTAAGATTAGATGGCGTAAAATCTATTGCTGTTATTGGAAATAATGCAACCAAAAAAAATGCATTGGGTGGGTTTGGTGCCGGTGTTAAAACCAAAAGAGAAATTACACCTTTAGAAGGGTTAAAAAACAGGTTGCCAAATTCCATCAAAATTAATTTTGCCGAAGGTTATTTAGAACGTTATGAGGACAAGAAAAAAGGGAAATTAGGTGATATTACCCTGAACGGCCCTGTAACTATTGATCAATTAGATCCCATTAAATTACAGGAAGCTATTGATGCTGCTAAAAGCTCGGATATAGCCATTGTATTTGCAGGTTCAAACCGTGATTATGAAACTGAAGCATCTGACCGTAGAAATTTAAAGCTTCCATTTGGGCAGGAAGAACTGATAAAAAAAGTATTAGAAGTAAATCCAAAAACTATTGTAGTTATAATTGGCGGAGCCCCTTTCGATATAGACGAGATAGGTAAAAGATCTTCAGCTTTGGTATGGAGTTGGTTCAACGGTTCAGAAGGAGGAAATGCTTTAGCAGATGTATTGTTAGGAAAAATAAATCCTTCGGGTAAATTGCCCTGGACAATGCCTAAAAATATCAACGAGTCGCCTGCACATGCTACCAACAGTTTTCCCGGAGGTAAAACAGTAACATATGCCGAAGGAATTTTAGTGGGTTACCGTTGGTTTGATACCAAAAAAATTGAACCTCTTTATCCATTTGGTTACGGACTTTCGTACACTAATTTTTCTATCACTAATTTAACTACTGATAAGAAGAGTTATAAAAAAGATGAAACAATTCATATAAAATTCAGCATTAAAAATACAGGCAATCGCTATGGAGCCGAAGTAGCTCAGTTATATGTCAGTCAGCCTGTTTGTTCTGTTTTGCGTCCTGCCAAAGAATTGAAAGGTTTCGAAAAAGTATTCCTGCAAAAGGGCGAAACAAAAACAGTTGAAATGAATGTAAAAGTTTCGGATCTGGCTTTTTATGATGAAGCAAAAAAAGCATGGAATGTGGAAGCAGGGGATTTTATTTTGCAATTGGGTAATTCCTCACGAAATATTTCCCAAACATTAAAAATAAGCGTTAGGTAATAAACTACATACATGAA
>JAGWPQ010000298.1 GCA_028877045.1 Bacteroidota bacterium
ACTTTTGCCAATGCACAAAAAGTTATATCGGCCGATGATGCAAAAGTTGATGCCCTGATAAAAAAAATGACGCTGGAAGAAAAGATTGGCCAGATGACACAGGTAACCCTTGCCGTTATTGCCAAAGGTGGTTGGGCAAATACAGATGGTACACTTGATGCTGAAAAATTAAAAGAAGCCATTCAAAAATATAAAGTAGGCTCGATGCTTAATACCACAGCCCACGCACTGAATGTAGAAACATGGCACCAGGTAATAAAAGAAATTCAGGATGAAGCATTAAATACAAAATTAAAAATTCCGGTATTGTATGGTTTGGATGCTATTCATGGACAAACTTATACGCTCAATTCAACTTTGTTTCCGCACAATTTAGCCATGGCTGCAACACGTAATCCCGAGTTGGTAAAAGCTGCTGCTAAAGTTTGCGCAAAAGAATTACGCGCATCGGGTGTTCGCTGGAACTTTGCACCGGTACTGGATTTGGGACGTCAACCTCTTTGGTCGCGTTTTCCTGAAACCTATGGCGAAGATGTTTATATCGGGAAAACTTTAGGCGTAGCAGCAATACAAGGATATGAAGAAGATGGATTAAAAAATCCTACCGCTGTTGCCAGTTGCATGAAACATTATTTAGGTTATTCTGCATCGCGTACCGGAAAAGACAGAACGCCTATTTATATGCCCGAAATAGAAATGAGAGAATATTATTTGCCGCAATTCAGAGATGCGGTAAAAGCAGGTTCATCTTCTATCATGATTAATTCAAGCGACATTAATGGAACGCCAGTTCACGCCAGTAAATATTTATTGACTGATGTATTAAGAAAAGAATTGGGTTTTCAAGGATTGATTGTAACCGATTGGGAAGATATTATTCGCCTGCATACCATTCATAAAGTTGCAGCAACGCCACGTGAAGCTGTGGTGATGGCAATTAATGCAGGTATTGATATGAGTATGGTTCCCGGCGATTATTCTTTTTTCGATTTATTGAAAGAAGCTGTAGAAAAGAAAGAAGTTTCTATCGACAGAATTAATGATGCCGTAAAACGAATTTTAAAACTAAAATTCAAGTTAGGCTTATTTGATAATGCTTATACCGAAGAAGATGCAAAAGCTAATTTTGGTAGACCCGAATATCAAACCATTGCATTAAGCGCTGCACACGAAGCCATTACTTTGGTAAAAAATAAAAATAATATTTTACCTCTTTCAAAAAATAAAAAAGTATTGGTGATGGGCCCCACATCGCAAAGTATTGCACCATTAAACGGAAGTTGGAGTTATACCTGGCAGGGCAATCAGGAAGAATGGTATCCAAAAGAAAGTAAAACCATTGAACAAGCTATTGCTGATAAAGTTGGTGCCGATAATGTAATTGCAATTGGTGCAAAAGGCTTTGATGCAAAAGAGAATTATGACATAGATAAATTAAAAGCAAATGCCGATAAAGCCGATATAATTGTTTTGTGCCTTGGCGAAAATGCTTATGCTGAGAGTCCGGGTAATATCAGAGATCTGGCATTACCTGAAGAACAGGTTAAGTTAGCTGAAGCGGCTTTTGCCACAGGCAAAAAAGTTGTACTGCTTTTAATTGAGGGAAGACCAAGATTTATTACCAATATCGAACCGGGCTTCGATGCAATTGTATTGCCGTTCTGGAGCGGAAGAAAAACTGCAGAAGCCACTGCCGATGTGCTTTTTGGCGATTACAATCCCAATGGCATTTTGCCTTTCAGTTATCCAAAAAGCATGGGCGAAATGGTGATGTACGATTATAAAAATACTGAATCGAAAAGAGAAGTTTTTAACGACGATGTTTTGTGGAATGGATACGATCCTTTGTTTGCTTTTGGTTTCGGACTTAGCTATACAACTTTTACTTGCAACAATTTGCATTTAAGTACCGATACATTAAAAGGGAATCAAAAATTAACTGTAAGCATCAGCGTTTCTAATACGGGGAAAGTTGATGGCAAACACACAGTTGAATTATACAGCAGAGATTTGTATGCAAGCATTTCTCCCAACAACAAAAGATTACGTGCATTTAAAAAAATAGAATTAAAAGCCGGCGAAACCAAAGCTGTAAATTTTATTATCGATAAAAATGATCTGGCTTTTGTAAATGCACAATTAAAAACGGTAACAGAGCCGGGCGATTTTGAAATTTTGATCGGCAACCAAAAAGCAGGTTTCTTTTGGAAAGAATAAAATGCTATCATTTAAATAAAAAGATACTATATGAGGTACATCTCATTAAAAAGTTTGTTACTCGCTTTTGTGTTTCCGATTATAATAAATGCGCAGCCGGTTAAACAAGTTCAGCTCAAACGGTTTTTTTTACAATCATCCGAGATCGTAAAAAACAAGGGGGCAGAATTATCAACTGCTAATTATCAATCAAAAGAAAAATGGTTGCCGGTTACAGTGCCATCAACAGTTTTAACAGGATTGGTTACCAATAAAATTTACCCAAATCCTTATGATGGATTGAATAATATGTTGATACCGGATGCATCAGACAGTTTCAACAATCAATATCATTTAGCACAATATTCGCATATCCCTAATGTGCCAAATCCATGGAAAAAAGCGTATTGGTATAAAACAAGTTTTACAATTCCTGCTACTGATAAAGGCAAATTATTTCAATTAATTTTTAAAGGAATTAATTACCGTGCCGATGTTTGGCTGAATGGAAAATTAATTGCCGATTCATCTCAAATGGTTGGCATGTTTGCCGAATTTAATTTGAATGTGAGCAATGCCATTAAAGCAGGAGAAGAAAATTTTTTAGCAGTAAAAATTTATCCGCTCGATTTTCCGGGACTACCTGCACATCCGCAATTGAATGCTTTGGGCGATTTTTATGAGAACGGCGGGCCAACCGGCGACATTGGAAAAAATGTTACGATGCTTTGTTCTGTTGGTTGGGATTGGATGCCTGAAATAAGGGACAGAAATATGGGAATATGGCAACCTGTTTATTTAAGAACATCGGGAAATGTGGTGGTGCAGCAACCAAAAATTACAACAACATTTGTTTCGGGCAATGATACCAATGCAGCAAAACTAAATATCCAATTAACATTGGCCAATTACGGCAAACAAAATCAACAGGGTAAATTACAAATAACCATTTCGCCGGAAACCTTTGCAGGCAACAGTTTCAGCATGACGCAGCATATTCCGGTAAATGCCGGCGAACAAAAAAAATTAGAATTATCATCCAATCAATTCAAACAATTAATTATTCAGCACCCGCATATCTGGTGGCCGCATGGTTATGGCAATGCAGATTTGTATAAAATACAGTTACAATATTTTTCAGGTAATGAGATTTCGGATGATACAAGTTTTGTATTTGGTATAAGAACCGTTGATTCAAAATATTCAACAGTTAATGGTTGGGGTAAAAGAGATTTTTATGTGAATGGAAAACGTATTCATTTGGTTGGCGGTGCATGGGTTCCGGATATGATGTTACAGGAAGATTCGTTGCGCTTTGCACAGGAATTATTATTATGCAAAAATGCAAATACAAATTTGGTAAGGATATGGGGCGGCGGTGTTGCACCTCCCGATGCATTCTTTGAAACAACCGACAGATTAGGATTATTAGTATGGGAAGATTTTTGGATAACCGGCGATACCAACGGAGAATTTAAAGGTTCAACCGATTATCCTTATCAGGGAAATGTATTCATCAACAATGTTGTCAGCACTATTTATCGCTTGCGCAATCATCCGTCGTTAGTGGTTTGGACCGGTGGCAACGAAGGTCATGCAAGGTTGCAACTCTACAATGCCATGCGCGATAATGTAGCACAACTCGATGGTACACGTCCGTTCATCCCAAGCTCATCGGGCTTTGCAAAATTATCTGCTGATTGGAAAGGCTCCTGGCCCGATAATCAACCCGGAGGTGTGTACAGCGGTGGTTCGTATAAATGGGAAGATCCCCATTTTTATTATACAAAAATTAATGAAGGAAAAGATTGGTTGTTTAAAGATGAAACAGGTATCCCATCACAAGGCCCTTACGAAACTTTAAGTAAAAATATTGCTGATCTGAAACATGATACAACATTGCCCTATCCGTTTAATAATTCATGGGGCTATCACGATGCATGCAGTGGCAACGGCCATTACGATTTGTATTATTACGAAATGATAAAAAGATTAGGTACACCAACAGACCTGAAAGATTTTTCCGACAAAATGCAGATCATGAATGCAGATGGTTATCGCGGAATATTTGAAGCAGCAGCCCATAAATTAAATGAAAACGGCGGTGTGATGTTGTGGAAATTAAATCCTGCATTTCCAAGTGTTATATGGCAAATATTCGATTACTATCTGGCACCCAATGCCGGATACTATTTCATGCAATCGGCCAATGAAAAATTGCACGTACAATTAAATTTAGACGACTCGGTTGTTGCTGTGATCAACAGGGCCTATCATGCCGAAAATAATTTATCGGTTGATGCTGCGGTGTACGATTTAAACGGCAAACAATTATTTAAACAAAAAACAAAATTAAATATTGGCGGATCGGAAGTGAAGGAAACATTTTCGTTAAACGCAATTCTTTCAAAATATACAGACTTATGTTTTGTAGTATTGAATTTAAAAAATGCAACCGGAAAATTAATTTCGCATAATGTGTATTGGTTTGCAAAAGACCATCAATACCAATCATTACAAAATATTGCTGCGGCAAAATTAGATGTAAAACTTATTCAGAAAACGAAAGATAAGACCAACACTACATGGGCATTTCAATTTACAAACACAACTAAACAAATGGCATTTTTTGTGCATCCAAAATTAACTGCTGGCAACGATGAAATATTTCCCGGATTCTGGAGTGGTAATTATTTTACACTCGCACCCGGCGAAACAATTACACTCGATGCAACTTATCCAAACGCAACAATCGCCAATAAAAAATTACAATTAAAATTAAGCGGCTGGAACAGAAATGATGAATTGCTTACAGCAATTCAATAAAATAATTTTGTTTTAATAAAACCCGTTGTGTTGCTTAAGCACAATGGGTTTTATGTTGCCGTCAGTTGTGTAAAGCCTTGCTGTTGTTGCGTCGCATCATGCCGATTTCATGGCAGTAATTACAATCATAAATTTTAACTTTGTAACTTAATAAATTGATTCCTGTAAACCGACGGAGTACATTTTTTTACGTTGTTAAATTGTTTACTGAAATGCGCCCAACTGTTATAACCGCTTTCGTAACAAATTTCAAGAATTGGTTTGCTGGTTGTTTTTAAAAGTTTGCAGGCATGTCCGATTCTTAATTCTTTCAAAAAATCGAAATAACTTTTCTTAATATTCTTTTTAAAAAAACGGCAGAATGTAGGGATGCTCATATCTGCAATATTGGCAACTTCTTTCAGTGTTATTTTTTTTAAATAATTTTTTAAGCTGTAGTCGAACACTTCTTTTATGGTAGAATTTTCTTCCGAACTGGAGGTGTAAGAAAACCCATCCGTAATAATATTATAAGCCGATGGTTTGCATATCTTTTGCAGACAAATCATTAGCTTATAAATTCTTTCAATACCTTTTTCCGACTCTAATTCTTTTAAAAGAACAGCAATTGTTTTTTGAACTTTCGGTTTTATTTTAATCCCGATATCATCTTTGTTCAGCAGTTGATTTATTTCTTTCATCTCGGGTAATTGCAAAAAACTATCGCCCCAAAAATCTTTTTTGAATTGGGCAACAACGGCACTTCCCGTCATCTTGTGGTGCGATTTTCTGAACCAGTGAGGAAGGTTACCTGCCATAAAAAAAACATCACCTGTATTATAATTGCCAATATAGTCTCCAATCAAAGCAGTGCCATGTCCTTCTGTAATGATTATCAGTTCGCACTCTTCATGCTTATGCCAGTTTGTTTCGAAATCAGGTGTACGGTAAGTACGGCATGCAAACGAATTGTAATCTTCTACATGAATTTTTTGAATGAGCGTGTACATGTATCAAAACCTTTATTTTATCAAAATTGAAGTGTGAATGTATAAAATATTGATAAGATAGCATATTTTATTACCAACATAGCAGTTGATTCAAGACCATAACAAATCTACTTTTGATACCCTTAATACGATTATTGCCTTATGTTATTATTAGGATTAGATATAGGAACATCCTCTGTAAAAGTATCGGTAGTTGATGCTTCTACTCAGCAATGTATCGCTGCTGCACAATACCCTGAAACCGAATCGGATATTGTATCATTACAAAATGGATGGGCCGAACAGTCGCCGGAAATGTGGTGGTTACATGCTCAGGAAGCCATCTTAAAAGCTAATGCTACAAAAAAATATGATCCCAAAAACATACAGGCAATCGGTATTTCTTATCAGATGCATGGATTGGTTTTGATCGATAAAAATCAAAAAGCTTTACGCGATAGTATTATTTGGTGCGATAGCCGTTCGGTTGAGATTGGCGATAAAGCATTTAAAGAAATTGGTGAAGAAAAATGTTTATCATACTTATTAAATTCCCCCGGAAATTTTACTGCTTCAAAACTAAAATGGGTAAAAGATAACGAACCCGATTTATATCAGAAGATCGATAAAATTTTATTGCCCGGCGATTTCATTTCAATGAAATTTACCGGTGAAACAACAACAAGTATCTCTTCATTATCTGAAGGGATTTTTTGGGATTTTAAACACAACGAGCTATCGAATGATGTATTGAATTATTACGGATTTTCTAAAAACTTCTTTCCTGACATTCATGATGTCTTTTCAACACATGGGTTACTGAAAAAAAATATTGCTGATCTTTTATCATTAAATGAAAATATTCCTGTTGCCTACAAGGCAGGCGATCAGCCCAACAATGCTTTATCCCTGAATGTATTGCAACCCGGCGAAGTGGCAGCAACGGCGGGTACTTCAGGCGTTATTTACGGAGTTAGTGATCAGTTGACATACGATAAACGATCCCGTGTGAATAGTTTTGCGCATGTAAACCATACCAACGATCAAAACAGGATTGGTGTTTTATTATGTATCAACGGAACAGGGATCTTAAACAGATGGATAAAAAACATTTGCGGTATTAATCTTTCTTACCAGCAAATGAATGAGGCAGCCAAACAACTTAATGCAGGTAGTGACGGATTAAATATTCTTCCTTTTGGAAATGGCGCAGAAAGAATGTTGAACAACAAAACAGTTCATGCGCATATCCAGCAAATTGATTTGAATAAACATAGTGCGGCTCATATTTTCAGGGCATCGCAGGAAGGAATAGCTTTTGCATTCAGGTATGGCCTGGATATTATGCGCGAAAATAAAATGGATCCCAAAATTATTCGTGCCGGTAAAGCAAATATGTTTTTAAGCGACGTATTTATTGATGCATTCGTTAATGCAACAAATGTTCCGGTTGAATTATATAATTGCGACGGAAGTGTTGGTGCAGCTATCGGTGCAGGTATCGGCGCCAAAATATTTTCAAATGAAAAAGAAGCATTCCGTCAATTCAAATCAATTCAAACAATCGAACCAACCCATCAAGAGCAATACGATGAATTATATCATCAGTGGAAACAATTATTAGAAAAACAAATTCAATCATAATTAAAAAATCAAAAAATATGTCAATAGTAACAGGTGAAAAAGAATTCTTTAAGGGAATTGGTAAAATAAATTTTGAAGGGCTTGAAAGCCAAAACCCACTTGCTTTTCGTTGGTACGATGAAAATAAAATTGTGGCAGGAAAACCAATGAAAGAATGGCTGCGTTTTGCAGTAGCTTACTGGCATTCGTTTGTAGGTAATGGCGGTGATCCTTTTGGCGAACCCACACAAATTTATCCATGGAATGAAAAATCAGATGCCATTGAAAGAGCAAAAGATAAAGCAGATGCTGCATTTGAATTTATCACAAAATTAGGGTTGCCTTATTATTGTTTTCATGATGTGGATGTTGTTGAATATACAAATGATGTTAATGAAAATGATAAACGTTTACAAACATTGACCGCTTATTTAAAACAAAAACAAGATGCAAGTGCTGTAAAATTATTGTGGGGCACTGCCAATGTTTTCAGCAACAGAAGATACATGAATGGTGCTTCTACCAATCCCGATTTTCATGTATTAACGCATGCGGCTGCGCAAGTGAAAGCAGCATTGGATGCAACCATTGCATTGAAAGGTGAAAACTATGTTTTCTGGGGTGGAAGAGAAGGTTACATGACTTTATTAAACACCAATATGAAACGCGAAAAAGAACATCTTGCCAAATTTTTACACACTGCAAAAGATTATGCAAGAAAGAATGGTTTTAAAGGAACATTCTTCATCGAACCAAAACCATGCGAACCAACCAAACATCAGTATGATTATGACAGTGAAACTGTAATAGGTTTTTTACGTCAGTATGATTTGATAAACGATTTTAAATTAAATATTGAAGTTAACCATGCAACCCTTGCAGGACATACATTCCAGCATGAATTGCAAGTTGCTGTTGATGCAGGTTTGTTAGGATCGATAGATGCAAACAGGGGCGATTATCAAAATGGATGGGACACCGATCAGTTCCCCAATAATATCAATGAATTAGTTGAAGCTATGTTGATCATTATAGAAGCTGGCGGCTTTAGAGGCGGCGGAATAAACTTCGATGCAAAGAGAAGAAGAAATTCAACTGAAGTTGCTGATCTGTTCCATGCGCACATTGGCGGCATTGATACTTTTGCAAGGGCATTGATCGTAGCAGACAATATTTTACAAAGATCAGAGTACAAAAAAATTCGTTCGGATCGTTATGCTTCATTCGATAGCGGTAAAGGCAAAGAATATGAAGAAGGCAAATTGTCGTTGGAAGATTTGAGAAATTTTGCGGTGCAAAACGGCGAACCTAAAATTATAAGCGGTAAACAGGAATTTTTAGAAAATATTATAAATCGGTTCATTTAGTGTTAATGATTCGGGATACAGTAAAATGTATCCCTTATTTTTTTAATCGCTTTAAAAATATACCATGGCATTTATAAATACTTCTTCCCAATCGGCAGATTCATTGTACAAGAAAGGGAATTCCCTTTATACAATGATGTTAACTTTAGTGGCAACACTCGGCGGCTTATTGTTTGGTTATGATACTGCTGTTGTTAATGGTGCAGAAAAATCTTTAGTTGGGTTCTATATTGGTGATCCCGAAAAAAATAAATATGTTCATGATATTGTTAAAGTGATCAGTCAATACAGGATAACTTTGGTCATTGTTTTATTTGTCGTGTTCATCATTATTTGCGGGCAAATTTTTAAATTATTAGGAAAGAAAAAAGGATTTATTGCAAGTGCTGTGATCTTAGCAGCAACCGGTTTTTGGGCATATTCATTCTTAAGCAAACCCTTGCCGGCAGAGGTTTCTGCAATTAAAGACACTGTCGATGCAGTGAAAGGTTTTATAATTTCCAGTGCATTGATCGGATGTGTGATCGGGGGTTCTTTATCAGGTTTTATATCAAAATCATTAGGCAGAAAAAACGGATTGATCATTGCGGCCATTGCGTTTTTTTTATCGGCAGTTGGTGCATGGAAACCGGAAGCATTTAACTTTTTTGGAACATTAGATGTGTATTCATTTGTGATCTATCGTATCATTGGCGGCATTGGTGTTGGTATTGCATCTATGATCTCGCCTATGTATATTGCAGAGATAGCTCCGGCAAATATTCGCGGCAAATTAGTTTCATTCAATCAGTTTGCCATCATCTTCGGAATGCTGGTTATTTATTTTGTAAATTATTTTATCGCCAAACAGGGAAATGAGGAATGGTTAATTACTGAAGGATGGCGATGGATGTTTTTTTCCGGTGCTATTCCGGCCGGTATCTTTTTAGTATTATTATTTTTTGTCCCTGAAACACCGCGTTATTTGGCCATTCAGGGCAATGATGAAAAGGCATTGAGCGTGTTACAAAAAATTGCAGGAAAAGAAACGGCTCCAAACATTTTAAAAGAAATAAAAGCGACATTACATGAAAATAATGCACCATGGATGTCTTATGGTTTTCTGATCATTTTTGTTGGAATAATGTTATCGGTATTTCAGCAATTCGTTGGAATAAATGTAGTGTTATATTATGCAGGAAATATTTTCCGAAACATGGGCGCGTCAACCGATTCGTCATTATTACAAACAATAATTGTTGGTTCAGTTAATTTATTATTTACTGTTGTTGCAATAATGACCGTTGATAAGTTTGGCCGAAAACCTTTAATGATCATTGGTTCGATCGGTATGGCAATCAGTATGCTTGCGTTAGGATTTACATTTTATTCCAATCATGTTGGTATTGCAGCATTGATTTTTATGTTGACTTACACAGCAGCATTCGCTATGAGTTGGGGACCGGTGTGTTGGGTTTTACTGGCCGAAATTTTTCCCAACAGTATTCGGGGTGCATTATCAATTGCAGTGGCAGCACAGTGGATAGCCAACTGGATCGTTTCACTTACATTCCCTATGTTGAATGATAATGTTTGGCTCACAGAAAAATTCAATCATGGTTTTGCCTACTGGATCTACGGAATGATGAGTATAGTTTCTGCAGTCTTCATTTGGAAAATGATTCCCGAAACCAAAGGGAAAACTTTAGAAGAAATGGAAAGTATCTGGAAAAAATAAATCCTGTTTGATATTTTAGTTTAAATACTTGCTTATTTTAATGCTTTAAACAATGCGATGGATTGGACCAAATGATCCTGTGAAATTGAAATATTATTTATGTTCTATCTTTTCAATCAACTCTCTTAACAGGTCATTTTGGACTTTCAATAACTTCAATTGTTCTTGTTTGAAATTGATAAACTGTTTTACCCATTTATAAATTACCCAAAGAATACTACCGACTAAAATAAAAGGGATAGAATAAATCAATATGATAAACAATGTTGAGGTAAAATAGTCCATCGTATAATGGTTGAATAATTATTGAATTAAAACTATCATAAATTTAAATATATCGATTATGCATACCAATTATTTTTTCCCATAAACATCATTTGGTATTCAAGTAAACTTAGAATTGTAAGAAGAAAGTTCATCAAACAATGGGCATTTTCAT